>NZ_JBFHFD010000104.1:0-17565 GCF_041583735.1 Novipirellula sp. | reverse complement strand
TGATAGTAGGTAAGGCGAATTGGCCCAGCGGGACACGGCATCCATTGACCATTAATAGAACGATTGAAAGCGTAGCCACTTGGAGCCCGACTCCTTAAACTCGCCACCGAAATGTCCACACCCACCATTAACGAACCTACCATTAACGAAATCGAACGATGAATCATCGCCCTTCAACCTTTTCCACCTTATTTCGCCCCCACACAACCGTGGTGGCCGGGATCGTGCTATTCACATTGGCACTGAGCCAAGTCGTCATGCCGTCACAAAACGTGGCCGACGAACCTGCGGCGAGCGACACCGGCAAAGCGACCGAAGCGGTTGCCACCTTGGCGGGCGGATGCTTCTGGTGCACCGAAGCGGTATTCGAGCGAATCGAAGGGGTCAACGATGTCGTCTCGGGCTACATCGGCGGTACCGACCCCAATCCCAACTACAAAAAGGTATGCAGCGGCCAAACCGGACACGCCGAAGCGGTCGAAGTCTACTACGACCCCAGCAAACGCAGTTACGAAGAAATCCTCAAGATCTTTTTCAAAACTCATGACCCTACCAGCCTGAACAAGCAAGGATACGACGAGGGAACTCAGTATCGCAGCGCGATCTTCTATCATGATGAAGCCGAAAAGAAGGCGGCGGAAAAGTTCATCGAGAAACTAAACAAGTCGGGCGATTACAACCGGCCGATCGTAACCACGTTGGAAAAAGCCGAGAAGTTCTTTCCTGCCGAAGAATATCACCAAGACTATTACCGACGAAATCCTACGGCGGGATATTGCCAAGCAGTCGTGAAAAACAAAGTTCGCAAGACGAATCGCGAATTCGGCGAGATGCTGAAAAAATAACCGACGCAACAACCGAGCCAAACGATGCCATCCGCCCGCCACTCAACTGTGATTGCAAACGCCGTGATTGCGATCTTGCTGTGGGGCGGCACCGCGACGTCGCAAACGGTCCAACTGCCAACGATGGAGACGTTCTCTTACTCCGGCAGCGTGCTGGTTCCCGATGGTGGCGCCGCTTTTCTAGGCGGCAACCAATCGGCATCATTTGGCTCGAATCGCAGCGGGCTGCAGCGAGGATTCGGTTCATCACAATCGATTTCACAAGCCACCGCTTCGGCAACCATCATCGATCTAGCTGAGATGGATCGGCAAATCCTAGGCGGCACGCCGGAACAGTTTCTAGAGCGTGAACGGGATCGCGAGTTAAAACGTGAAAAACCGGGGACAGCAACTCAGGCAATGACACTGGATCCTGATTACCGGGGCAAATCACTGGTGCGTTACGCACGGGCACAGTATCGCCAAGGCAACACGTCGGCCGCCTTCGAAGGTTACCGACAAGCGATTGCGGTGCTGTCGCCTCATTTAAGGAATTTGGCTACTGCGGAATTCAAACGCGTCTTCGGGACTGCTGCCGAACAAGCCCTGCACATGGCATCGCTTCCTTAACACACGGTCGCCCGATGTCTCCGACGTCGGAAAAGATGTGGGATTGGCCTCCAGTCTGTCTTCGCACGCGTTTCGTCCCCCCTTGGCTCCACGCCAAACCTCTTGGCGAGTTTCGCGACAAAAAGAAGGTCCTGCATTCACACGCTAGAAGCCTATGCTACGTGACGACGACTTCAAATGTTTGCGGCCGAGCGTTTTCCGATGATTGCGATAAAGCTGGGCACGAGGATCGTGCGGACGTAGAACGTATCGATCAACACGCCCAGGCCAAGCGCGAAACCGAGCTCGACAATACCTCGCAGCGCCGCTCCGGTTTCACTTGGAAAGCCAAAGAATGTGGCGATGGGTGGGAACCATACCGACGCCGTCATACTGAAAAACGTCGCTGCCATCACCAATCCGCATGCCGTGATGATGCCTCCGGTGCGAGAAACAGCGCGTCTTAGCGCGGCCAGCCACCCCAATCGCTGCTGCTCTTCCAACACCCGTGTCACTAAGTACACATTGTAGTCTTGCCCGACTGCGACCAAGATCACGAACAGGAACAACGGCAATTTCCAGTCCAATCCAACGTAATCACTACCATACGCGGCGTGGAAAAACAGGATCGTCAGCCCCAGCGTGGCATAATAGCTAATCAACACTGTGACGATCAAATACAGCGACAACCCAACGCGACGGAGCACCACCACCAAGACCAAAAAGACCGCCACGACCACAGCAATTTTGATCCGGCGATTGTCCGAAAGCGTGACCTTTCGAAGATCGATAATCGACGGAGTCGTGCCAGCCAACAGCACTTGGGAACCGCTCCAGGTTGATTCGGAATCTTCGCTAAGCTGCTGAAAGAAGTGCTGCAAGTTCAAAACGAGCGACGCGGTTTCGGTCGAAAACGGATCTCCCTCGATAACGATATCCAGCCGCACCAATTTATTTTTGAGCTTAGGGACCTCGCTAAAAAAGTAGCCTTGGGCGATCCGGTGATTCTGTAAAGCGCGACGTCGCCACGCATCCCCGCTGAGCAATCCCATGTCACGACTGGGCGGAAAATCCCCCAGCGGGTCGTCGGCGGTCCGAACCGTTGCCACGCCGGGCTGAGCATACAGTTTGGTAGCAAGTTGCTTGACGTTTTTCTTGACGGCGTCATGCGGCAAATCATCGGGACGCACAATCAGCACCGTGACGGGATTGATCTCGCCAATGTTGAAATGTTTCGCCATCAAACGCAGCCCCTGGCGACTGGCCGCCGAGTGACTCAATTGGCTGCTCAAGTCATACGTCACCGAGCGTTCGTTGATCAATCCATAGATACCAGGAACGATCAACAACACGCCTCCGAGCGACAACGCGGTGACCGGATAGCGTGTTAACACCAGTGCGATCCAGCCCCACACTCCGCCATGCGCGGAACTGGATGCATGGCTCGATGAGGGCCCGAGCAGCGATCGACGCGCGGGTTGGCGAATATCGATTTTGGTGGGCCAGAATACTTTCGGCCCCAGCGCTCGCAACATCGCTGGTGTCAACGTCGTACAGACCAATAATCCAACCAGCAAACAGATGCCGATGATCGGCCCGGTGTAGTGGAACTTTCCAAACTGAGCGATCCACAATGTGCCCAAGCCAAGTACGGTGGTGAGCGCACTGCCGATCAGCGCTCCCATCACATTGGAAACCGCGTTGCGACAAGCCACCGGCCATACCGTTTGACGCGCCTCTTCACGAAGCCGGGCGATCAAGAACAGACAATAATCAGTGCCTGCGCCAAACAGGATCACGACCACAAAGATCCGGCTTGTCGTGAACACACGAAGATCCAATCCTGGAACCGTGCCGTCCATCGACCACTTGGTCAAGATCGACACCAAGCTCATTGAAACAACGACGGCGAATCCGATCGAGATCATCGGAATCGCCACCAACAACGGAGCTCGATAGACAACGGTCAAAATGAGTAGGATCATTGCCACGGTGATCCACTCGGTGTAACGAATCGCGTCACGAGCGGCGGTCAATGTTTCTCCACCAACCGCAGCCGACCCGGTCACCAAGACCTGCAATCCTGGCTGAGTGTAGTGCATGCTGTAGCGGTCCACCGATGCGATCAACTGCTGAACCGCCTCGAGCGTTTCGATGTTGCTGGTCGCAGCCAGTTCGCTCGAAAGCTGCAGAACAGCGAGCCGTGCTCCTTCTTTCTTCAGTCGCGGACCGACAATCGCGTCCTCCCAAGCCAAAACATCCAGCAGCGTGCTCCAGCCACCGAGATCGCGATCGGCGATCGGTGTCGCCAGCGAAGGCAAGCTGGGCTGCAGAATCAAGGCGGCTTCGTAATCCGCTTCGACCGTTTCGATCGAGTCGCCCCATTGCTCCAGCAGATGGCCGCGGTCCCAATACGCCAACGCCATCCGCGGCTCGGTCAGCGTCGGTTCCGATTTCGGCAATTCATCGGCGATTCGCTCGTAGAACCGCTCATCCAACTGAATCGAATTCGCAAACGCTTCGCGGGCCAGTTTGATCCAGTGGCCTGCGGGCGTATTTTCGACCGGTGGGCCACCGGCATAACCTTCGGCGATTGCACGCTGCCAACTGACCTCGCCCAACCGGTGATACAACCGCCGCAGCAGATCGAGGCCGACGATTTCATCCGACCGTTTTAAAGCCCCTTCATCACGCCCGATCACAAATACCATCTGGCTGCGACTGCGAACCCCAGGAAAGGCTTCATCGAGCAGTCGGCCGCCCGCGACGCTCGTCAGATCCGCTGGCAAATATTCAAAGTCACCATCTTGAGCAATGTCCTTCCACGCCGGAGCCGCCATGCGGAGCACCACAGCGGCAACAATCCATGCCAACATCACCCAGCCCCAACGCCGTGTGACGAATTGTGCCCAGCGATGCGAAACAGGACGGTGCATGTGCATCGATTTTGGAAGAAGGAGGGTAATTTAGGAGGGAAGGGGCAGCTGTCAATCAAACTCGCTGTGCGACAATCCCGACGGCAACAAAGACATTAGCGAGAAAAATGCAAAATGTCTGCCCCCAGACGTAAATCGGCCTTCTACGCTGCGTTACCCAAAAGAGCAGCGGAACTGTCAAGCAGTGAAACGCGCCAAACGTTTCGAATGTGCCAAACCTTGTCGAAAGTCTTGGCACATTCGCTACGAGAGTTGCCGGCTTTTCGCTGCGAAAACGTTTTATTCACCAGCCCCCGCCCCGTTGGGCTGGCTGCGTCGCTCTCGTTTTTCTTGAACCCCAAAGGCACGCAGGGCATTTTGCACCGAATCGGTACTGAGGTCGCCCGAAAGTTTGACCACCTGAACCTCGCCGCTCGGCTTGGCTGCTTGATCAAGTTTGTCAATCATTTCGCAGACCAGATCCAGTAGCGGCTCACCCTCGGCGCTGACAATCAACGTGTTGCCGACCAGATCGACGCCCATCGACAATTTGCCCTTGAACGAGAAATCGGCACCGCCACCGTCTTGCCCGCCTTCGGATTCGACCAGCCCGCTGCCGCCTCCATCGAGACTCTTGGAAGCTTTCTTTTTCTCGTCATTCTGACCGCCACGGCCGCCTTGTTGGCCCTTCCCGCCTTGGAACGTCTTGTCATTGCTGCTTAACAAATCGCGGTACGCTTCCTTGACCGTTTCAGCGATACGGTCCGCCTTTCCGTACTTGATTGAGACCAATTTGGTGTAGCGGGCTTTGCGTTTGTTGGCCGGTTCCTCGACATCCCACAATTCGATCAGCTCTTCGATGGTGCGAAGCTGTTCCGCAGTGGCTCCGCTGACAACAAGAGTATTGGTATCAACGTCGTCAACAAATTTCAGCTTCGCTCCTTTACCAAGCCCCGTGGGTTCCTCCTTTTTGTCGCTGTCGCCACCGCCCCAGTAATAGCGAAAGAACGAATCACTGTCGTCTTCGGTCTCTTCCTCGTCTTCAAAATAATCCTCCAGATTCAGTCGCATCCAGTACGCACTGCTGTGTTTGATTTTGAATACTTGGTAGGGGCGTTTGGGCGGTGCAATTTGCAACATCAAGTTCTCGAGCTGGTCGAGCGCCTTGGTGTCTGGACTCATCAACACAAGATTTCCTGACTTGTCGAATTCAATGCGAATCGGTTGAGGCGGCTTTTTGCTGCCTTCCACATTCTTCTCCGCAACAGTGTCCTGGAACATGCGGTCAAAATCTTCTCGCGACTGCACGACGGGCGGATGGGATTCAGGACGCGTGGGCGACTGGACCAACGTCATCGAAGCTGTCGCGAGCGGATTCTCTGCGGCAGCCAGATTGTCGCCATCAGCGTCGGCAACGGGTTCTTGCTTTGCTGGCTCGGCTTCTCCATCACCCGACTCTCCATCACCCGATTCGTCCGGTTGCTGCTCTTTCGAGCTTTTAAATTGGTCGTCCGCTGGCAACTCCAGCGGATTCGGCGAAAGTTGACTCCATTGTTTTTGCAGTCGACGAAGGTATTCAAACGTTTCGGGACTTGCCGACGCATCGATTACACGGAGCATTCGGTCGCTGCCACCGGGCGGCGGCAATTCGCCGAGCTTCACTAGCAGCGACTGGACCTCTTCCATTTCCAACTCGTTAGCCCACAGCAGAACTTGCCGATAGCGGTTGTTGGCCGCGACGCGGAACTCGTCCTTCTTTTTCTTGTCTTCTTCGGGTTGGGCAAAACCGTATCCGTAATAGGAATAGCGACTACGCGAACGACTGGAATCGTCGTCTTTTTTCTGTCCCATCAGAAAGGTGATCGACTCGGCAACTTCGCCCGCATCGAGACGTCGCAGTTGCAGCACGTGAAAGTTTCGTCCGCTTCCATCGAGTCGTTCGATCAGTGACTGGATAATGAAGCGATCTGCCGCGGATCCGGAAACGATGAGCGCTCCGTTTTCTTTATCAACACGGATACGAGTCGAAGGTTCTAGCACATTCATTTCGCCGATGATCTCGACCAATTTCTCAGGATCAATCGACGCCAATCGGAACACCTCGACTCGCGATTGAACATCCGACAGCGACGCGAGAGAACTACTCGGCACATCGATCCGCTTGATAAATTCGCCAGCGATTGCAATTCGATCATCCGGTGCCCGAATGATCACAGAGTTTTGCCGCGTATTGGCGACAATCGAGATCTCGATCTTCTTTTCAGGGGTGGGTGGTTTGCCGCCACTTTGTTGACGCATTTGTTGCATCATCTGCATCTGCTGAGGCGACATCGGAGCTTCGGCTTTTTTTTCAACACCGAGAAATTGCTCAAGCATCCGTTTCGCTTCTTCGGCTGGCAGATACCGCAGCTTGAACTCGGGTGCAAGCGCCTCGCGGCTAGCGTTATCTGACTCTTCGCGAAGCAATCGAGCGACCTGTTGCACATTGATCGCTGCATCCATTACCTCGATCCGGTTGGTCGTCGATAACGATGTGATGCGGCCATTAGAACTGATCATCGGCTTCAACTCTTCGGCCAACTTCTCGGCCGACAACCACTGCACATCAAGCGAGACACGAACGAAGGCGTGGGGCAACAGTTTTTGAAGCTCTTCGGGAGTTACGCGAGGGACGATGGCGGGATTGATCGTTTCCGTTTTAGCAACCGTCAAACCGCCGTCGAGCTCGAGGATCGCATAGCCCCGCGCCAGCAGATAACGATTGAAAAGATCGCGGGTCTCCTCAACCGTGTAGCGGCCCGGCGATGAGAGATTGACGCGGTCGCCGGGAAGCTCGAGCCAATCCAAAGGCTGGTTTGAAATCTCGGCGAGCCACTGAACCAATTCGACCCAGGGTTGGTTACGAAATTGAAAGGCAACGCGGCCGTCTTCGCCGACGGTCGCTTTTAACTCGTCTGGATTGGCGGCGATGACCATTGGCATTTTGCCATCGCTAGCAGCAGAGACGTTTGCCTCTGGAACCGCCTGAGTTTCCGGTAACTGGTCGCGGCGGATCACCTTGGGCTTCGCATCCTTGGACTCCACAGGCTTGCCGTCCTTTTTCTCCTCTTTGGCTTCCGGTGGCTTACCAGGCATTGCTGGCCTGACGTCGTCCGAAAACGCGTCTGCTGCGACAACGAGGTTCAACAGGCCGAGAACGGCCAATGAGAGGAGAGATTGCGAACGCACGGGGAGGAGCCGCCTAAGGGGATTGTCACTAACCAAGAGCCCGCCATTATGGCTGAAAGGCCGACGTGTGACAAATCAATTCCCCGCTAGCGAAAATTTAACGCAAATCGCTCATTTCCATCGATTTGCAGCGGGAATAAAGGCGTCCATGGGAGTCAATTCCACAGGATTGACCTGATCGGCAAAGGTAAAACCGAGCTGAGCGATCCGGTCCGCGGCCGTGGTCAATTCATCGGCGTTGTTCAATTTCAGCTTTACACTTGCAAATTCGCTGAGAATTTCGTCCAAAACGGGGACGCTGACTTTCGCCGCCACGCTTTTCAATTTTGCTGCGGCGCGGGCGGTTCGTTTCGCTGCGGTGATGCCATAGGTTGCCTTCTCGGTCGCGACGGCAGTCGCCCGCAGTCCTGCTTCCAGCTCGGCAATCATCCCAGCGACAAACATCACACGCAAACGCTCGGGGCGGCTGACGTCGTTGGACTTGCCATCGGTACGCACAAAGTTGTGGCGAATCAGGCCTTGGCTCCACGATACGAATTCGAAATCGAGACTGCCAACCGAGTGACCACCGACGTTGACCAATTGCTCGTCCGCGGCAGTGTGACAACGTAAGCAACTTTGCGCGACGAGGTAGACGTTCTCTGGATTACGCATTCCGGCATGGATACTGTTAGCGATCCGCTCTTTGCGATGTGCCTCAGTTTCGGTCAACCGTGTGATCCCTTCGCCCCCATAATCCTGGTGAAAATCGATCCAATCCTTAGCGGGACCGTGGCACGATTCGCAAGAGACTCCGGCGATTACGTGAGTATGATTGGTCGTAAGGTCCGCTTGCTGAGTGTAATGACACGCGACGCAGCGGCCTTCGTTTTTGATCGAGGTTAAACCGAGTTTGGCGGCGATCTGTTTGGCTTCGGGTCGACGATGAAGCTCGTCAAAGGTCTTGGCGTGCGGTGTTGCTCGCCAAACTTCGATCTCCGCAGCGTGGCACTTTACGCACGCCTGATTTCCCACCACCAAATGGGGCGATGCTGGACTGGCCGGCTGGACCGCAACAGCAGCGGATGCCGAGGGCGTCGTGCCGAGCGCGATCGACGACGTCAACAGACAAAGGGTCGTCAATACAATCCAGCGAACGATCATCGTCAAAGTCTCCATCCTAAGAAAGGGGTATATCTGCAACGTTCACTGAGACTTAAATGACGTGAACGAAGAGAGAGCAACGGGTTACTAAAAAACTAGGTCGTTTTTCGCACCTAGGCGGCAATACGCCGCAAATAATTCTGTTTTCCGAATGTATCGAGCGAGTAACGGCTCACATTCGTGTGTTCGGTGGGGTGCTGGAGAGGGTTTGGCATCGAGAACAACGACGTTTCCTGGGCCGGACGATCCTGCAAGGGGACTGGGGGATATCACGGGCCCGGTAAATCACGGGCCCCGGTAAATCACAGGCTTTGGCCGCTCATGCGTCATGGCTCACTGGACCGACAATCAGATGGCAATCTTTTCTAATTTTGCGGGATGTGCGGGCCATTTGCTGGACGTACGACGGAGCAATTGCCGATGATCAAGTACAGCGAGGCGGAGGGAGATACGTACATGGCCGCAAAAGAACCAAAACAGCGTCGACGTTATGTCGACATGTGGGCATTGCCGGGAATGCACCCCAGCAATGTCGAATTGTTGCAAAAGCTGAAGACAGCCGACACCAATCACTTCACCACGAACATGGACGTGGTCGGGACGGTGTCCGAGCAGGACCCTGAATCGGGCGACTGGGAAAAGTCGCACATGCTAGGGCTGCGCACGGATGTCTGGAAAGCTGACAAGGCGGAGATGGAAGACGCGCTCGATGTGCTGCAGAACCAACGACGCACCGAGCTGAAACAGCAGATCAAAAAGTCGGGTCGGCTGAGCGGGAAGCAGCAAAAGCAACTTGACGAAAAACTCGCCGAGGATTGCGTGATGAAAATGGATGCTGGCGCGATCGAAAAACGCCGGCTCGTTCTAAAACTGTTCAAGACATCGAACGATCGAACCAGTTGGTGTGGCACGATCGAACAGGTCACCACGACCGAAGTCCACAACTCGATTGGTACGGGAAAAAGTTTGTTGTCGATGGTAGTGATGCTGCCACGCAGCGAATGTGTGACCTATATCCAGCAAAACCATCGCACGTTTCGCATCCCGTCGCTATTCACGTTTGCGTTTTACCACGAGGGTCATATGCACCACATCGTGCTGAAACGCCGCTGGATTTCGATCGGCGCAGATTATGAAATCGAGGTAGGTGGCAAGTCGATCGGTGAAATTGATGGCCGACTGTTCTCGTTCGGATCGGACAGCTACTTGGACTTGGATCCAAGTGAACTGAGTGAGAATCGCAAGTTTTTGGACTTGATGACGTTGTTTACCGCCAGCATCGGCTACCACAAAGCAATGCGAAAGAGTGTCGACCGACGAGTCAAGGCAACGCTGTGCGGCGATTCGCATTGTCATGTGATCGAAGACGAAGAAATCCGTTTACTGCACAACGGCCGAGCAGCCGCTTAGATCGGACGCTCTCAAGCATCAGCCTCCTCGGCACAGAAACCATCCTCCGCATAGGGACAGAGCATTTCACAATGGGGACAGAGCATATGCTTGGGGTAGAGGCAGCCCGCGACGAAGAGGTGATCCCAGGGAGCCAGTTTATTCTCGCGACTCTACCGCATCAGAACGTTGTCGATCGCAGGCGATTTCGCCAAAACCGGGCATGACGACAGCCGAGTGGGCGCAGCTTTTTTATCGGCGACTCGTTGCCACACCCGACAGCCAAAAAGAGTGAACCCTCACAAGCTAATCCACTCGAGTGAGCAGTTCTCTTGCCCGTCGCCGTAAATGATAGTGGCGGTGAGTGCAGTGGCTTCGCAGCGGATCAACGCATTCGGGGCGTCCCGCAACGGTGCAAAACAACCGGCCAAAGTCGCTAACCAGCTCACACCAAGTCTTCGAGTCCAGCCCCAGTCGTTTGAGTACCGGTGGTACGTCCGCTGGCGTACGTCCGCATTTGCCTGGTGCGATCTGGCGAGCGGTCCAGTCGAGCGTTTCCAGGTAGTCTTCGAGCGACATTGGCAGAAAACCTTTGTCGCTGCAACGTTTTCCCGATTTGCTCACAGACGGGCCAATCTCACCGAACCGCTCATCGATCGATACCGGAGCCAAGAAGCTGTCACGCCGGTTTGTTACCAGCATGTCATCGTCTCGATCGGCGGTGGCTGACTCAATTCGCCGCTGAACCGAGGTGTGATCGCTCTGCTCGAGCGTTTCGGCCATTGCAGCCCGAATCGGATTCAGGTCAACATAGGCCGCGCAGGCCAACAGCGACGCTTCGTCAACAATTCGAGTCGCATGGAAGCGATCCTGGAAAAAATGGCCCGATTCCTCGTCCTCTTGGTTTGCCCGCATTGCGACCCGCTGGCAAAGCAGTCGCATCCACCAACTGATACTGCTGAGTCGTCGGCGGATTTCGCCACATTTGACCGGACATCCGGCGATCGAGCGGATCTCCGCTTCGGTTGGCGGAAGCGGCAAGCCATCAGAACTTCGTCGATGCGGACAAATCATCATCCACCGCCGCGCGACCTCGTTGTCGTTCCAAGTGGCAACGACGTCTGGGCGTGTACGGAGAATCAAGTGAATGTGATTTGATAGCAAAGAAAACCCAAGAAGATCTACTCCAAACTGCTGGGCAAACTGCATCAAGTGCTGCTCGATCCACTCTTTGCGATGGTCAAAGTTTTTACCGGTAAAGGGATCATTGCCCATCAAGAAACAGCGGCGGACGGTCCGACTACAGGTGTGTGCGATAGCAATTTCGTCGGGATCAAAGACTTCCGATCGCGTTAAACGAGCCATCATCACACCTTGGTTCAGACAGAAGGAGTTTGCAGGCAGAAGGAACTGATGAGCTTATCAATCAATCCTTCGCGTGAACTGATCAAAAGTCAACCCCCAACAATGGAGCTCTGTCCCTCGGGAAGGAGTGCAGTCGGGGAGCCCCCGGAATTGTGCTCTGTCCCCGTGGAAAGCAGTGCTCTGTCCCCGTGGAAAGCAGTGCCCGTGGAAAGCAGTTTACTTGCCTAGCAATTGGCGGGTGGCGACTTCGATATCGTCTTGACGCATCAGCGATTCGCCTACCAGGACTGCTTTCACGCCGGCTTTGCCAAGATGTAGGACGTCCGCATGCGTGCGGATGCCACTTTCTCCGACCACCAGTCGATCGCCGGGGATCGACTCACACATTCGTACGGTGTGGTCCAAGTCCGTGTGGAAGGTTTTTAAGTCACGATTGTTGATGCCCACCAGCGAGGTGCCGGTCGCCAATACGGCTTCCAAATACTGCGGTTCAAATAACTCGATCAATGTTTGTAACCCAAGCTCCAGTGCCTGATCGTGTAGCTCGTGTAACTCGGTTGCCGAAAGACACTCGGCGATCAACAACACGCAATCGGCACCGGCGTCGCGTGCCTGAAGCAGTTGATAGCGATCAACAATGAAATCTTTACGCAAGATCGGCAGGTCAACCGCCGCGCGAACGTCACGAAGGTAGTCCAGCGATCCTTGAAAGAACGGCGCGTCCGTCAAAACGCTGATACACGCTGCACCCGCGTTTTCATAACACGTGGCGATTCGAGCCGGATCAAAATCCTCGCGGATCAGTCCCGCCGAAGGACTCGCACGTTTGACTTCGGCGATCAGCTGAACCGCGTCACCGGCTTCCAATGCAGCGTGAAAATCACGGCAAGGCGGCAGATCGGCGATGGCCGATTCGAGCTCGGCTAAGGATCGCTTGGCTTTATCGGCGAGAATCGTTTTACGAGTCTCGACCAGAATTTTATCAAGGACATTCATCAGTGTTTGAAATGTCGACGACCTGTGAGAACCAGTGGCAGCCCGTGCTTGTTACAAGCATCGATGACTTCGGAATCGCGTCGCGATCCACCTGGTTGAATGACCGCAACGACACCGGCATCGGCAGCCGATTCAATCGAATCGGGGAAGGGGAAGAACGCGTCCGACGCCAACACTGATCCGCTGGCGCGGTCCCCTGCTTTGTCGATCGCAATTTCAACACTGTCGACGCGGCTCATTTGGCCTGCACCGACACCGATCAGCGAGGTGTCTTTGGCCAATACAATCGCGTTACTCTTGACGTGTCGGACCATTTCCCAGGCGAACGCAACATCGTCCCACAATTCGTCGGCCACTTGTGTTTCGGTAACGGTTTTCCACTGCAGCGGGACACTGGTCAAACGGTCGGCGTCTTGGATCAACATGCCGCCGCTGATGAAGCGACGCTGGAATGCCGCAGGACCATCATCGAGCCGGCCGACTTGCATCAGCCGCACGTTTTCTTTCCAACGAGGCTTGGTGGTGAGCAGGCCGACCGCACCGGCTTCGAAATCAGGTGCGACAATGGCTTCGATAAACAAGCCGGGTTCGCACAACATCTCGGCCGTTTCCATGTCGACGGTGCGGTTGAACCCCAACACGCTACCGAACGCACTCAAGGGGTCGCCGGCGAGTGCTTTGCGGCATGCCCGCGCGATCTTGGCATCGGTTGCGGCGCCACACGGATTGTTGTGCTTGATCACCGAGGCGGCTGGTTGAGCAAAGCCACGAACGATTTCAAGCGCGGCGTCGAGGTCCAACAGGTTGTTGTAGGACAACTCTTTGCCGTTGAGCTGACGAGCCGATACAAGGTTGACCGAGCGAACCGATGGGTCGACGTACAACGCAGCCCGTTGATGAGGGTTTTCGCCGTAACGGAGTTGTGCTTTTCGCTTGAGCGAGAAGTGCAGCGACGAAGGGAACTCGCCCGTCAATGTTTCGCCTTGCATGTAGTCGGCGATGGCCCGGTCATAAGACGCTGTGTGCTCGAACGCTTCGCCGGCGAGTTTGCGTCGCTGGGCCAACGTCGATCCGCCTGATTCGATCGATTCAAGCAGGTCACCGTATTGCTCCGAACTGGTGCAAATCGCAACGTGGCTGTGATTCTTTGCCGCCGCACGAACGAGGCTAGGGCCACCAATGTCGATCTGTTCGACACACTCTTCGCGAGTGGCACCGGGACGTGCGGCAGTGGCGGCGAAGGGATACAGGTTCACGACGACGAGGTCAAACGGGACCATATCGTGCTCTTCCATGGCGTCGACGTGGTCGTCACGGTCGCGGATACCGAGAATGCCGCCGAAAATCTTGGGGTGCAGCGTTTTTACGCGGCCGTCCATCATTTCAGGGAATCCCGTGTAGTCGGCGACGTCTTCGACGCTGACGCCCGATTCCTCGAGATGCTTGCGTGTGCCACCAGTGCTGTAGATGGTGACGCCCGCGTTTTGGAGACCAATGGCAAAATCGGCTAAGCCCATTTTGTCACTGACGCTGATGAGGGCATTACGAACGGGAACGAGGTCTGGCACGGGTATTCAGCACGGGTTAGAGGGATTGGCAACAGGATCGCAAAACAGGCGACATAAAAGAGGACGATTCGCCAATAGAAGACTGTCGCATCGGCCCGCGTGGCGGTCAACCCGGTCACAGGTCCCAGGTGGCAATCTCGAGCACTTCGGCGATCCGCTGCAGCGGGGCAAAATGGTCGCCCTGGATCGCTCGCAGCCGAAATGCCGCCGACGTCATCCGGCTCCATCCCTGCATATCGGCCAAATCGATCGCACGGTCATCGGTCCCGCAAATCGCGGTGATCGGGACCGCTAGCGTTTCGTCGCCCGGCGGGTGCACGTAACTCTCAAAAATTGCCAAATCGTGTCTCAGGGCACGCACGAAGAAGTTCAACGCGTCGGCATCGGCACGAATATTGTCAGGAATCCCGCCAAATAGCTCGTCCACATCCTCGATCAATTCCGCATCGTCCAACGTGTGAAGCGACTTGTGATAACGAAGCCGCTCGGGGGATCGCGTCGAACAGATCACCAATCGATGGGGCGAAATTCCCAGACGCGTCAGCTGTTTGGTGACGCGGTACGCCACTGCCCCTCCGTAGCTGTGTCCGACGATCACCAGTGGCGGCGGTTGATCAGCCGATTCGGTCCCGTAGTCGGCTGCGATTTGGGTCGCAAATTTTTGGGCGAGTTGTTCCAAATCGCCATCAAACGTCACGTCCAAGTCCTCTTCACGCTCGGGCAGCCGAGGCGTCAGCAACCGCATCGGACGCGGCGGTGGGTCCGAACGGATACGAAACGCTAGCGTGTTGGTCGTACCGCCCGCGTGATTGAACCAGTAGACCGTCGGGCAACCGTCATCGCCCGAGGCGGCATTGGGCCTCTCGGGTTGCGAAAGTACGCGGAAGCGAGCGGTAAACGGATTGGAGGAAGAGATTGTCATGTCAGAATTCCGGCGAAAGTTCGCTGCCAAATTTGCTCGTCATCCGATTTCATCCATGACTCAGTAGGATTGGTCCCGGTCAGTAGGATTCGTGCCCGGTCAGTAGGATTCGTTCCCGGCTGGATTGGGACTGGTTGCCTCGTCCACTACGGGAAGCGGTGTTTTAGGCGGTGGCCTGTAAACGCACCGGGATCCCGGCGTCTCGCATCGCTTGCTTGGTTTCCTCGATCGTGAATTGGCCAAAATGGAAAATGCTGGCGGCCAGCACCGCGTCAGCTTTGCCTAGTTTAATTGCATCAATCAAGTGTTGGGGGCCTCCCGCTCCGCCGCTGGCGACGACCGGGATCGAGACCGCTCCGCTGACCGCGGCGGTGATTGGGATGTCGTAGCCGTCACAGGTGCCATCGGCATCCATGCTGGTCAGCACAATCTCGCCCGCTCCGAGGTTTTCGATCTCTTTGGCCCACGCGACGGCCTCCAGTCCAGTCGGGGTGCGTCCGCCGTTGATGTGAACCTCCCAAAACTCGTTGCCGTCACGCTGGACACGTTTGGGATCGATATTGACGACGATGCACTGGCTGCCAAAGCGGTCGGCGGCGCGGCGAACAAATTCGGGGGCTTTGCAGGCGGCTGAATTGATCGAAACCTTGTCACACCCCGCCGACAGCAACGCACGAACGTCCTCGATCGTGCGAACGCCTCCGCCCACGGTCAGCGGCATGAAAATCTGTTCGGCGGTGCGACGGACGACATCCAAAATGATGTCGCGATCCTCGTGGCTGGCGGTGATGTCCAAAAACACCAGCTCGTCGGCCCCTTCGGCCTCGTAGCGGCGTGCGACTTCGACCGGATCGCCGGCGTCACGAAGATTGACGAAGTTGGTGCCTTTGACGACGCGTCCGTTGTGGACGTCCAAACAGGGGATCACTCGCGCGGCGAGCATGACGGTTTCTCAGGGGTTCGATAGGAGGGTTCGATGGAAAATTAACGAGCCAGTCGCGGCCGAGAGAGTCCAATGAAATCACTTCGTACGCAAGATTTCGCTTGCGACTTGATGGCATTGGCCAAGGTAACCGCTTCCGAACAAGTTCAAATGGTTCAGCAGATGATAAAGAACATAGACGTTTATGCGATGTTGCCAACCATCGGGCAGCGGCCAAGTTGCCTGGTAGGCGTCGTAAAACTCCGGCGGGCAGGATCCAAACAGCTTCAGCATCCCAAATTCCGCCTCACGACACCCATAGTAGACCGCTGGGTCGATGATCACCGGGACACCACCCATGGCGTCGTCCGTGCCCCCACAAAGATAGTTGCCGCTCCATAAATCGCCATGCAGCAGCGAGGTTTCGTCGGCACGCCCGGACAACAATTCAGGCATCGCGGCGACAATCGCCTCGCCATCGCGACGCAGCTTCGCGTCGGATCGGTTTTGGTTGATGGCCCAGCGGAGCTGGAAACCGATGCGGTTTTCGGCCACAAATTCGGCCCAGCCTGCGGCCGCCGTGTTCGGCTGGATCGCCGAACCGAGAAAATTGTCGCGACTCCAACCAATTCGGCTGCCGGCGGTCACTCGGTGCAGCTCCGCTAATTGTCGACCAAAGTCGGCAAAAAAATTTTTCGATTGAGGCCTTGTTTCCACCCACTCGGTGACCAGCCACGCTCGCCCGGCCGCCGTGCCCACCGCGAGTGGTTTGGGGATCAAAATCGATTCCGCCGCGGCCAACGCGGTCAAACCGTCGCATTCGGATTGGAAATTGTCGACAAACCCAGCCTCGTTTGCCTTGGCGAATACCGTACGATTGCCGAGCCGGTCGCATTGAAGCGTGATTTGCATGGCACTACTGATGCAGCCGCCACCCACGCCGCGTACATCGGATATCTTGGTGCTCGGGTCAATCAGCTGGCCAAGAGCCGCCGAAACATCAGAGTCGCTCGGTGGTTTCATTGTGTAGGGATGAGCCAGAAAGTAGGGATGCAAGTTTAAATAGGACCGGTTTCCGTTCGCGGCGTGTGCCAACAATGTGAAACATTTTTCCTATCGAGTTTGTGGTAGTTCCGCTCCAGGCAACTGACTGAGTCTCTTCCAACCAACGATCCTTATCCAACCCACGAAGGTGCTTTGTGAATTGCGTTCGCTTCCGAATTGCGTCCATTCTGGTCGTTCTACTGTCTGCGGCGGTACCCACGACGAAAACATTCGCTAGCGACCCTGCGGCCGCTGGCGGCACCTCGCTCGATCGGCTCGACCTGATTGATTTCCGTGGTCGAACGTGGAAGCTCGACGATTTCCAGTCCGATTCGATACTGGTGGTCGCGATGCTGGGCACCGAGTGTCCGTTGGCCAAATTGTACGCGATCCGGCTGGGTGAAATTCAACAGCAATACCAATCGCAATCGGTTCGTGTGATCGGCGTGATGAGCAATCGCCAAGACTCGCTCGAAGAGATCGCGTCGTTCGCGAAACGCCAATCGATCGAGTTCCCGCTGCTCAAAGACGCTGGCAATCGGTTTGCCGATCAAGTCGCTGCCGAGCGAACGCCGGAGGTATTTGTCTACGACGCCGATCGCGAACTTCGTTATCGCGGCCGAATCGATGACCAATATGG
>NZ_JBFHFD010000103.1:0-17601 GCF_041583735.1 Novipirellula sp. | reverse complement strand
TTCGCGCAGGCATCGACTTCGCGAACGCGTTGCACGTCGTGATCCGGGTACCGCTGGAAATCGTAATCCAGATGCGGCAGGTAGACCATCGTCAACTCGGGCTGCTTCTCTCGCATCACCAGCGCCGTGGCGTCGGCAATCCAGCGAGAGCAGGGCAGTCCTGCATTGGGGCCCCAAAACGTAAAGAACGGGAACGGACCGAGCTTTGCCGTCAGGTCGCAATCAGTATGGTCCAGGATGTCAAAGACCTTGGATCCGTCGCAACCGTAGTGCGGTTTCGGAGTCGCGCTGTAGCGAACTCCCGAGGACTGGTTGAACCACCAAAACATCTTTGCGGTTTCGACGCCGTCGTAAAACTTCGGGCCTTGGACCAACGAGTTGGCTTGTTGCCAAAACCGAACCTCTTGGGTGTCTCGGAAATACCAGCCGTTGCCGACGATGCCATGGTCGCGTGGGGCGAGTCCCGTCAACATCGTCGCTTGCGAGGTCGCCGTGACCGCAGGAAGCGGGCTTTTCCATGCCGATGCCGTTCCGATGGCCGCGACGTTCGGAGCGTGCGGCAGCAGTTCGGGCGTCAATCCGACGACGTTGATAATGCAAACGCGATTCATCAGGGATTCTTCCGCAGTCCGTTTATTTCATTCTCGGGAACTCGCCGTTTTGGTACTTCTTCCAATACGAATCGAGTTGCCGTTTCACGACGCCGCTAAGCAAAAAGACACCGAGCAGGTTAGGAAAGCTCATCCCCAGAATCATCAGGTCGCTGAAGTCGAGGATATTGCCTCGGGTGATGATCGATCCGAGGACCGTGAAGCATAGGAACAGGCACTTGTAGATGATCGAGCTGCGAACGCCAAACAATTGAACCCAGCTGCGTTCGCCATAGTACGACCAACTGATGCACGTCGAATAGGCGAACATCACGACCGCCGCGAACAGGACGTAGCGAAACCAATCATGGCCACCGACCACGAAGGCCTCCAGCGTCAGTCTTGCACCCTCGTTGTTGGCGATCACCTCTTGCATCTCTGGCGCCTCGTAGACACCCGTCACGACAACAACCAGCGCGGTGATGGTGCAAACCACCACGGTGTCGATAAAGGGCTCCAAGAGTGCCACGATACCTTCGCTGACCGGTTCGTCGGTCTTGGCCGCCGAGTGGGCGATGGCGGCTGACCCTACGCCCGCTTCGTTACTGAACACGGCTCGTTTGATGCCAATCACAAGGATGCCCAGGAAGGCACCCCAGCCCGCCTGGAGCGAAAATGCTTCGCTGACAATCTTGACTGCCGCCGCGGGGACCTCTGAGGCATTGATGACCAGGATATAGAGTGCGGCAATCACATAGGCGACGCACATAAATGGGACGATTTTTCCTGCGACCGCAGCGATGCTGCGGATGCCCCCGATGATGACCACACCGACGGCGACTGCCATCACGACACCATAGATCCAAGGTTGGCTTTGCAGGATGTCAACGTCGCCGCGAATCGCTTCGAGAGATTGTCCTACCTGAAATGCGTTACCGCCTCCGAAACTGGCTCCGATGCAAAGCAGTGCGAATACCACTGCCAACACACGGCCTAAGCCGGGAAGTCCAATGTCTTTGAGTCCGTAACGCAAGTAACGCATGGGGCCGCCCAGCACATGGCCGTCTTCGTCGGTCACGCGATAGAGTTGGCCTAGGGTGCACTCGGTGAATTTGGCGGTCATTCCCAGGAAGCCGACCAAGATGATCCAGACGGTCGCTCCGGGCCCCCCGGTTCCGATCGCGATCGCGACGCCAGCGATATTACCCAGTCCGACGGTGGCCGAGAGGGCTGCCGCGAGTGCTTGGAAATGCGTCACCTCGCCTGGTTCATTGGGCGTGTCATAAATACCACGCGTCAGGTCGATCGCATGGCGAAATGCTCGCAGGTTGATAAAGCCCATGCGGAGGGTCAGGAAGATTCCGCCGCAAAGCAGCCACACGACGACAAACGGAATGCTGACACCAAATCGATCTTTCGTGCCAAAATCATAAAAAATCACGTTCGCAGCGTTGGCGACGACATATTTGCCAAACGTGGAGTCGATTTTCTGCATCCAGCTCGGCTCGTCTGCGTCGCTGGACTCTGCGCTGGGGGGCAGGCTATTTTCAGGCGATTGGATTTCGCCGTTTTCACTTGTGATCGCTGTTTCGCTTGGGCTCTCTGTCGGTGCCGGCGAGTTGTTTGCTAAGCCCGCTTCTGCGGGGGTTGCAGCTTGTGGGGTGGTTGGATTTTGCCCCATTGCAACATACGGGCAGCTAAGTGCACTTAACGCAATCGCGATCCAGACAAACCGGGAGAGCCGGATCGACGAAGCGAACGAGTGAGGGCGGAGGGCGAGTGTTGTTTTTGGCATCGATAGTGACTCGTGGAAAAACGTATGCAAGGGCGCGGACGCGTATCGAACCAAGCGTAATCGAACACTCAATGTAGCGCACCGCGAGCGGTATCGTAACAAATTCTCCATTTCGCTGTTCCGCCCTTCGGAAAAGCTGCGTCTATCGAACCAGGGGATTTTCTAACACTTTTCCAAAGTTTGCATTTGCCCTAGCATGAGAGGTCTTGCCACGTCACGACTCCTCTCGGTCTCTTTCGCTATTCGGACAGAGCAATTTTAAAAATGCGTAATGATGACCCACCTGAAATTTCTGTGGTGATCCCCGTTTACAATGCGTCTGCGTACGTTGCCGAGGCGGTCGAAAGCGTCTTGTCGCAAACCTTTACGGATTGGGAGTTGGTCGCGGTCGACGATGGGTCGTCGGATCGTTCCGTTGAAATATTGAAGAAGTTTCAGTCGCTAGATTCACGCGTCAAAGTGCTTGCCTTGGCCCATAGCGGGATAGCAGGGACGCGTAACGCGGGGATTCAAGCGGCCAAGGGTGAGTACGTCGCAGCACTGGATAACGATGACATCATGGCGCCGCAGCGTTTGGAGGTTCAAGTCAAGTTCATGCGAGAGCATCCCGACTTTGTTGCCGTGGGGGCGGCGGGACTTCTTGTGGATGCGGATGGAGATCCAATTGCAGAACGCTATTTCCCATGCTCAAGTGACGAAGTCGAATCGGAATTGCTCAATGGTCGTAACCCCTTGATGCAATCTGGCATGATGTTCCGCCGAGATGCCGTACTACGCGTGGGCGGCTACCAAGATGATCGCAACTTTGCCGAAGACTATGATCTGTTTTTGCGTCTGACGGAGGTGGGGCGGATTGGGAATCTCAACGAAGTCTTGATGCGTCAACGTCAGCACATTTCGAGAGCCAGTGCCGCGCACTATCAAGACCAGAACCGTGTTGTGATGTTGGCGCTGCGGGATGCTTATGCAAGACGCGGTCTCACGCAATCATTGCCCACGATTGAAGGCTCTTGGCATCCGACCACGGAGCGGGATTATCATATTCGCTGTGCAAGTGATGCCTGGGATGCGGGGAACATCGACACCGTTCGTAAACACGCTCGGGCACTATTACGCGACAGCAAGTTTTCGCCGCGCGCCTGGGAACTCTATAGTCGAACGTTGATGGGACGGACTCTTTATAAGGGCTTTTCGAGGGCGAAAGCACTCTTCCGACCTTTGAAACGTTTACGTGTAACTGAAGGGGCATGAGTCCCATGGATGTCGGCGGGATTTGTGTTGGGGCGGCTAAAAATAGACTCTTGGTACCGCCCTTAGTATTCCAACAAGCAATCGCAGGTTGCGGGTTCTCAGAGCGCGTTTCAGTTCGCTCAATAGAATGGAATTCTTGGTGCTGAGCTTCAATTGCTCTTTGCCATATCGCAGATAAAGCAACATTCGATTTTGTTGAAACAATAGGTCATCGTGTCGTGAGCTCATGCCGCCATCGGCGTAGTTGGAAATGGTCTCGTCTATATGTCTTTTTCTAATTTGTTTTGATAAGAACCAGCGGAAATTAAACTCCCAATCCGCAACGACCTTGTATGCCGGGTCATAGTATCCGAGAGTCGCAAATGTGCGACGGTTAAAAAGAATTGATTGGTGCGAGATGTTCTTGTTAATGATCTTTTCGTTGTCAAATTCCCCGTCGTAGATCCCTCCAAATCGCGTGCTGTACACATTGCCGTAGACGACGTCGTCGTCGTCACCAAGGACGGGTAAAACTCGTTCAAGTGTGTCGTGTCGGTAAAGCAGATCGTCGCTTCCCAAGAAGAGTAGCCATTGCCCTCGTGCAATTTGTATCCCCTTGTTCATGGCATGGTAAACACCTTGGTCCGGTTCCGAGTGGAATCGAATCTGTGGATATCGTTGACAATACCTCGACGCAATGGTCGCGGTGTTGTCGGATGATCCACCATCCATGATCAAGACCTCGTAATCCTGCGAGCTTTGGGTGGTGATGCTCTCTAGCACATTCTCAAGAGTCTCGCCCGCTTGGTAGGTGGGGATGATGATGCTTATTGCAGGTGTTTGTGAATTATCGATCTTTAAGAATTCCGTGTTTTGTCTGTAAACCAGCGTGCTGTATTCAAATGCTCCAAGGTAGAGAGCGTTCGGCCCACTCTTCATTTTGGAATGCGATGTTTTTGTAGCGAAGGTCTCGGTACATCTCGGGCCAAATGAAACGGCTGACCAAATATTGCAGCGGAAAATGTTGCATGATCCACCGTTTTTTTACCGATTTTAACCGGCTCAATTTTTGCCCGGTCTCAAGGGTTCCGGGAGGGCATTTTTTACGCATGATTTCGATGGCGGCTTCCATCTCGCGTGAGCATTCGTCGTGGTGCTGAATGCCGCGGTTTTGCGATTGAATGCGATACCCGCTGAGGATGCAGTCCAAAGAGTAAAGTTCTTCGTGCAGAAAAAATCGCGTCCATAGCTCACCGTCGACTGCAAGGCGGTAGTCCTGGTTGATATGGCTTCCCGCCTTTTCCCAAAGACTTCGTCTCCAAAACACAGACTCTTGTTGGACCCAGCGGTAGTTACCAATTAGATAGTCGTAGATGTTTTTGGGGTGCCGCCAAGCGTAGGTCATTGCACCCTGGCTATTCCAATAAGAATTGAACCCCACAATCCAGTCGATGTGCGGGAATTTCGAAAAGATCTCAGCAACGACTTGAAATGACCAGGGTGTATATTTGTCATCGCTGTTGATCCATGCCATGATCTCGCCAGAGGTTCGCGCAAATCCCTTGTTCAGGGCATGGCCGTGTCCTTCATCCGGTTCGCTTTCCCAGTACGCCAAGTGTGATTCGTATTTTTTGATGATCTCGATGGATCCATCCGTGCTGCCACCGTCGATGACCACATATTCGAGATTGGGGTAGCCCTGGTCAACAACCGAACGAATCGTCTCTTCTAGAAACGTCGATTGGTTATACGAAGGAGTGACGATCGATAGGCGTGGAGGTTTCATTCGATGGCGGCTTGGTGGGGGTAACGCGTTGCTCGCCAACAAGTCCGAGATACGGACAGCGCTGAGTTTATCAGTCTCTGGTATGTAAAGCGGGTCATCGTCCTATCCTGATCCAGTTAAGACGCCAAAGGTTTGAAGCACATTTATACGGAAAGCAAACTAGATCCAGCGGCCGATAGCTGTCGAGCATTCTTGCTGTCTGACGAAGTTCAATATGCTTCAGCTGTTTTTCTTGACGCAGATATTCTTCAACGGATTCTTGGCGCTTTTGGAAATGTCGCAAGTACGGATGGTATATCTGCGAGGCGATTTGCTTTCGTTGAGCAAGTTGAATGTTGTATGCATCGAACCCGGTTGTAAAGATGCGAAAGCCGAGTCGACGAATGTATTGAAAATGCGCGAAAACCAACGGAGTGCCGTCCTCGGCTACCGGGGGGTGAGGGTTTGGGGGTGTCGTTTTTAATGGGAACTCGGCGACATTCCAAGGGCCAATATTCGCACCTCGATGTTGGATGATGTGGACTCCAGGAAAATCGACAGGCCAGTTGTTCAAATACTTTTGGTCCGCAAATCGGGTCTCTTCGAGCCGGTCGTAGCACCAATCCAAGCACTTCGAATACCAATCATTTAAACAATCACGGCCTTGCGGATCATTGCGAAACGATACCCAGCCGACATTGAAACGGCCGTATTGCACCATTTCTCGGTTGGGTTGGCTAAATCGATGCTCAATGATCCCCACCGACGCACCGTCAAGTTCACGAATGATTGGTTCGGGAGAGTCGAAAAAATACAGGTCCGAGTCGAGGTAGGTCAAAAGAGAGTCTTGGCCAACGTGATCGATCAAATAGCGGCAGTACCCAGAAGTCAGAGTGAAATAGTATTCGACAATATTTCGATTGGCTTTGGCCTCGAGTAATTCTGGTTGTGCCAATTCGAGTTCCGCGAGCGAGGTCGTTTTGATATTCGGCAGGTTGAGTTCGCTGAGGATGTCGTGACAGGATTCCGAAAGTGCCAGCACGTGCCAAACGAACTCAGGTGAATGCTCTTGAAGTGAGTCGTATAAGCACAATGCACGCGCTAGATAACGGTGATCGAAATAGGAACAGTAATGAATGGGGTGTTGCATGAGGTCCAGCCTAGCTACCAATTAAAACTTCGGATTGCCAAGATGACTCGCGACACTTCTTCATCGCTCAAAAATGCGTGCATCGGCAGGCATAATAATCGCTTGCAAGCTTGTTCGGCTCGATGGCGGCCAAACGGGAATTTGTCGGCTGGATTAGCATAGGCAGGTTGCAAGTGAATCGGCATTGGGTAGAGCACCGCTGCGAAAATGTCGTGTTGCTGCAAGTGCTGTTGGAGCAAGTCGCGTTGATCCTCGGCCACGAGAATCGTAAACTGGTGGTAGGCATGTTCCGACGACGGTGCAACGGAGGGCAAGTCGATAGGTAGGCCACTCAGTTCGCGACGGTACCGGTCTGCAATGCGTTTGCGTGTTTCCAGGTCCTCGTTCAGATGTTGGAGTTGAATCGAGAGCAGGGCTGCATGAAGTTCGTCCAGACGCGAATTCATGCCGACTTCGTCACTCACGTATCGTTCGTGCCAACCATATTGTCGCAAAAATCGAATTCGGTCTGCAATCGCCTCCGACGCAGTGACACATAATCCTGCGTCTCCGAGTGCCCCCAGATTTTTTGTGGGATAGCAACTAAACGCAGCGGCATCGCCAAAGCAACCGACTTTCTGGCCTTCCCATTTTGCGCCATGGGCTTGTGAGCAATCTTCGATAACAGCGATCCCCGCAGCACTGGCAAGCGACTTCAGGCGAGTCATGTCACAAGGGTTGCCGTACAAGTGTACCGGCACGATTGCCTTGATTTTTCCTTTCAAGTTTGGCTGCGTGATGGCATCCTCGACTTGGTTTAGGTCAAGGTTAAACGAGTCGAGTTCGATGTCTAGGAGTAGCGGTTCACCTCCAGCCCGGCACACCGCCGTCGCGGTTGCTACGGCAGTGTGCGTCGGCACGATGACCAAGTCTCCATCGCCAACTCCGCAGGCACGCAAGCAGAGTTCGATTGCGTCGGTGCCGTTGGCGACGCCAATGGTATGGCTCACCTGCTGCCACTGGCTAAACGCTTGCTCAAACGATTCGACTTGTTTTCCAAGCACAAACCATCCGCTTTGAATGACTGACTGAAACGCCTGGGTCAGTTCGTCGATCCGCGCGCGTGTGGCGCGACCTGGATCGGCGGTAAGGATGGGGCGAGTGCGGGGACGCGAATTAGACATAGTGCGAAAGATGCTCGCGATAAAAGTCGATGGTGCGTGAAAGTGCTTGTTCAAGAGGCACTTTGGCGGACCATCCGAGCGATTGCTGGATCAGCGTCGGATCGGTTGAGTAATCTCCAATGTCAATTTTTTTGCGGTCGGCTGGATATTCATTGACAATCATTTCGCCGCCTCCATTGGCATCCACCAATGCTCGGGCCAAATCGAGCAAGCTTATGGAATCCGGTCGTCCGACGTTAAAAATCTTTCCGATGGCATTGGGACTGCTTCCTGCTAAGAGAAGTGCATCAATCGCGTCGTCCACATAGAGGATGTCACGCAGTTGGGTGCCTCCCCAAACTTCGATCGGTTTCCCTTCGAGCAAATTTCGAATCCAGATGCCCAAAAACGTCTGTCGTGCATCCTTCACTCGCATCCGCGGGCCAATCGTATTGGTAAAGCGAAGCACGCAAGTTGGGATTCCGTAGACTTGGCAATACAGCATGTGGTAATTTTCGCCTGCCAATTTATTGATCCCGTTAACATCGACTGGCTGAACGGGATGTTTCTCGTCGACTGGCAAATATTGAGGCTTGCCGTACAGTTGGCGTGTGGAAGCAAAGACGATACGCAGCGCCGGATTGTTTTTTCGGCATGCTTCAAGGATCGAGAGTTGAGCACGGCAATTAATTTCCAAGTCCGTGTTTGGATCGTTCATCGAGTCCACGTGACTTGTTTGTCCCGCCAAATTGAATAGGAAGTCCTGTTCTTGAACTAAGTAGCGAAGGCTGTGGACATCGCGAACGTCAGAGATATTGACACGAATTCGATCGCGAAAGGGTTCGATATTGAAAAGATTTCCGCCATACTCGGGAGTGAGGCTGTCGATCAGGGTCACCTCGGCTCCGCGTTCGACAAGCCGTGAGGCTAGATTGGAGCCGATGAAGCCAAGGCCACCGGTGATCAGGATTCGTTTGTTTTTGAATTCGTTTTGGACCATGGCTATGGCTTTGTGCATTCTGCGATCATGAGGTCCGGTTTAATTATTCTGCCCTCGTTGTCTATCTCTAGCCCGTAATCATTCCAGTTGTCGATTTGGCTAGTGCCGTGATTACAGATTTTTACGTTTTTATAATTTGCTTCTTGAAGCAATGTCGAGATGGAATATCGATCGTATGCCCATTGGTGGACTTCGCCAGACAATCGAAAGCGTCCGATCGATAACGCAAGCAAGTCGGTATCCACGTCCTGTGATCCGAGTAGCCATTTTAGCAGAAAACGGCCAATGCTCCGACCACGCACTTTTGCAGGCGTCGCTGCAGAGTCGTTTCTTCTTGTCGAACCGCGCATCGCTTGGATCAGTTCGCGTCCTTCGTTTCCGATTCTTTCGACAACAAACGATTCATTGCAGAGTGATGGTGACGACAGGTACGAGGCCATTTTTCCTCCTGATACTTCTCGGGAGGATTGGTCAATCATTTCGAGCAGCATCCATTGGCGATCCGCGTCCGCATTGGGCACTCCGGAATCGATTCTCTGTATCGACTCTAGGTACTGCTTTGCTTGCTGCTCAAAATCAGGTACCGCAACGCGTAAAATCCCCTGTGGTTTTAGGACGCGGTGACACTCTTTTAAAAACGCATGGGTATTGCTGGGGCGAATATGTTCTAGCACCGCAGAGTGGTAGATTGCGTCTGCGCTACTGCTTTCCAGCGGCAAGCCTTTGGTGATGTCGCAAGGCGTGACTCCGTCACGTTTAATGAGGTCCAGATTGATCCATCTGCGATCAAATCGGGTTCCACAACCGACGTTCACGAGTACCGTTTCATTCATTGAACACTGTCTCCCTCGCGATTTAACGTGGTCTTCCTCGACCAAAATGCTCCGCTGTGTTCGACCGGCAAACCGTCAAGTGAATAACGGTCTCCGCAGATCCAATTTGACTTCCGTATGAAATGGTCCGTCAATCGACTGTCAAATGCTGTTTTTGAGAAGAACCAAGCGGGGTAGCTGGCTTGGTAGATGTGTGAGGGAACTCGCTGGATCGAAATGCGGTCGAAATCGCCATCCCAGAATGCCGTTCGATCCAAAAGAACGTAATCAAATCCTAGGGCGATTAGTTGGTTTAATTGTTCCATAGGATTTGGCAAATATTGAAGAACACTACTAAGAATTAAGATGGAATAGGGGGCGATGGGGTTCAACTCATCCATGGATGACACAAAACGCAGTTGCTCGGTCGTTAAATGCTGTTGTCCGAACGCAACCTGTTTCGGCTGATCGAGGACCGTCCAGTTCAATTCCTTCACCGCGTGAAGGAACGGTTTACACTGAAAGTAGGTGCTGCCAATCGCACCTCCAAAGTCGACGACATTGAGTTGGCCGCCATGATTGAGTGCACACGACAATAGGTTAGCGAGCAGAGGCCAGGGAAATAGCGGGTCGTGCTCGTGAAAAATAACGGAGTCGCGTTCATAAAGTCCCTTGCCGTCCCGGATCATTAAAACAGATTGGGCTGTTTTTTCGAACACTGCTTCTGAATCGTAAGTGCCACCGACTGCAACGGCATCTTCCCATGTTGCGAAATCGCCCGAGAAGGTCGGTTCTGTAGGTCGCGGCGAGAAAAAGGTTCTCGCTAGCACTCTTTTGAAAATGGGAGGACACCAATCGCGGATCGTGCGTCTAGCGAGTCGGTTTACAAATCGCATCACATGCATCTCGGAATTCGTATCCATGATTTCATCGGATCTATTGGTTTGCTGAGTGTTGAGCCGACGCGAGACATCGCTCGAGTTGCCGCTGTTAACGGTGTGCCGCCGTTCGGTTCAAGCCAGTGTTTCTTGCTGACTCGTTTATCTTCTTCGTTCATGTCATCGGGGCACTTCAGGCAGTGGGAAGTGGCTCGTGATGATGTGGATTGACGGAATTTTCGCGTTGCTTTTTCTTGCCCACGAAAACCACTCGATTCGATTCGAGTTGCTCTTGAAGAACCAGATCAAAGTGTTCGCAAAACCCATTTCGAAACCACTGTTCGTGATACCACTCGGGGATCGGGTGAGAAGTGTTGCCGTCCCATAAACCCAGCGGCATGAACTCAATAATCGCATATTGAGTCGTGTATTCCGCAATTCTCCGAATCACGTCATCCAAGCGGAAACCATGTGTTAAGAGCAGGTGGTGCGTGACGGCCAAAGCCAAAACGATGTCACATTGAAACCGGCTCGAAGGTGTGGAGGTGAAGTAGTTCATCTCGGGAATCATAAAGTCGATCACCGCCGGGAAGATTTTCCGCTTCGTATTATTGAGGTTTTTTTCCCCGCAGTATCGATAGAGCCGATCGATCGCGCCGAAGTCAGCATCAGTGCAAAGGACGCGATTGGTGTCCGTTTTTTCCAACAGCATCAAGCTAAAGAGTCCTTGGTTTCCAGCGAGTTCCACCACCGATTTAGGATCGTGCTCTTTAACAATTTCTATCAGTCGGCTAAAGCGGTTGGTTGGCTTCAGATCGCCATTGACGAAGTATTCGTCATGGTAATTCGCCCACATCGTCGGGACGTCAGGAGAGCGAAGGCTTTGGATCTTCCTTCGCCATCGACCGAGTTGTTGTTTGGCATCGCTAATGTCGGATCTGTCGTGGTCGATCGCTCGTCGCAAGACGGACGGAACGAGATGTTTTGGGTCGCGAGCAATGCGGCGACATTTGTCTCTGATTTTCAGGAAGGGAGTCGGTAGCCGAGTGGTTGTCGGTTTCCTGCCACCAGACTTGTATTGGTGCCAGCTAGAAGCTGGCATGATGTCGCTTGCGCTGTTGATGATACGTTTTGCTAGAAAGGTGTCACCGCTGGACCAGATCGACAGGGGGTAGAGGTAAACGCTCTCAAAATCATCTGGAACTGGCGTCGGACTTCCTTGGGCATCAACGAGGCTTCCAATGTCAACAAACAACGGTTCGGTTCCCCAGAAGAGCACGTTGTAGGGATGGCTGTCTTTAAGGCGATAGCCAAACTCCATCGCAATTTCAGCGACCTTGATCGCGAGTAATCCCGCATCGCGATACATGCTAAACGACCACTCATGCGGGTACGTAATGCAAGGAATTGTGTCGTGCTCGATGACAAGGCTGTAGCCCTCTAGTTTTGCATCCGAGATTTGTGAATTGGGGATCAGTTTGTCGGATATCAGTTTATCAATCAGGCCGGATCGAAACAGCTTGAGTACATGTTCAGCGGACTTTTCCGGAATGGCGCGATAGACTTGGTCTTTCCAGCAAAACACACGTCCAACCTGATCCACAAGGGAAAGGTTGGAGTATTGGATTTCTTGTTTGGGGATAATGGTCATACGCTTCATTCTTCCCCAAGGTGCCATTCATGCTGAAGCAGGCCTGTCATCCAATTGCGTGGAATCGTCCGCCCGTTTCCAAAAAAGTCGGAAGCCTCAATGTCAATGATGTCCGCGTTAATCACGTGGTCGGCCAGCGTGCCGTTGGCGAAAAACGCGACATTCACGTAACACCGTCCGGCCGTTAGATTGATTGGTTTCGAGAGGCAATGAATTCTTCCTCGTTCCGGAAGTGTGTTTGGCAGCCCTCCTGTGACATCGCTGTCAAACCCATAGATTCCATTGTCGTTTTCGTCATAGATGCCAATCATCACTTTTGGGTGATTAATTTGGCCGGATGAAGTGTACTGCAATGTGATTTTCAAGGGGCAAGTAGAAGTGATCGTTTTGCCCGAGTTCGCAGATTCGATCGTAAGCGATTTGATTCGAACCGAGCCATCCCCGCCTCGATCAGCACGATCTTCAAGGGGGGTGCTTGCATGGCTTGCTTCGTGTGAAAGGTAGCGAATAACCACATCGGATGGCTCGCCGTCATCTTGGATGGACCCCTTGATTAAGGTGACCGCGCGTTGGCAGAGGGATCGGACGGCAGCCATGTTGTGGCTGACGAAAAAGATTGTCCTCCCATCGCCGGCAACATCTCGCATTTTTGCGACGCATTTTTTCTGGAATTCGGCGTCTCCTACTGCGAGTACTTCATCGACAACTAGGATTTCGCATTGCAGATGTGCTGCAACTGCGAAGCCGAGCCGAACCATCATCCCGCTGCTGTACCTTTTCACGGGCGTGTCGATGTACATTGCACAGCCTGAGAAATCGACGATGTCGTCGAGCTGCTTTGCAATCTCATGACGACGCATGCCGAGAATCGCTCCATTGAGATAGATATTTTCGCGGCCTGTCAGCTCAGGATGAAAGCCTGTGCCGACTTCTAATAGACTAGCAATGCGACCTTTTGTTTTGATGCGTCCGTGCGTCGGCGCCGTCACTCGCGACAGCAGCTTTAGCAGCGTGCTCTTGCCGGCACCGTTTCGGCCGATGATGCCGAGGATTTCACCCTGTTGGACATCAAGTGACACGTCCTTGAGCGCCCACACATAGTCCGTGCCCGTCGCCTTGTTTGACGATCGTGGCGAGATACGGGAAAGTATTCCTTCTGGCTTGTGATTCTGCTTCTGTTCTCGGTCGTTGGTCGCTCCCACTTGCGCGAACGGGTCCGGCTTTCCCAGTGCTCTCGCCATGGCCCGGTGAAGGTCGTGGGACAATGTCCCTGTGCCGACTTCGCCCAGTCGGTATTGCTTGGAGACGTTTTCGAAGCGGATCGCAGTTGGCATTAAAGCTTGGGATTTAGGGGGCAGGAAACCAAATTGCGTTCCCGTGCGTGTTGCAGTTTTGGCTGGTGCTGGTCTTGGTTGACGCTTTTTAGCTGAATCGCTTCTTTGGCATGTTCGCGAGCAGTTTGCGGATAAGCCGTATCAGACAGTATCCATAAAGGTTCGTTCCACTCGATTGAAGATAAGTGTTGAGGCTAGGAAAACAATGATTGAAACGATCGTTGAGTAGGCCAGATTGAGCGGATCGAAGCTTCCTGCGCCGAGAAAACCATGGCGAGCCGTTTCAAAAATGGGTGTCAAAGGGTTCCATTGGAGTAGCGGTTGCAAGCGGTCCGGGATCTGTGAGAACGGGTAAATCACGGGGCTCGCATACATCAATAGCTGAACTCCGAACTGAAGCAGAAATGCCATGTCTCGGTATTTGGTTGTCAGCGCCGAGAACAGCATTCCCAGCCCTAAGCCAAGGGTTGCCATGAGGGTGACTAAGAGGGGAAACAGGGCGATTGTGGGTTGGATCTGGATTTCGCCTCGCCAGTAGTAATATCCAGCAATCAAAATAAATAACGCGAACTGGATCGCAAATCGGAACAGATTCGAGATCACAATCGAAAGCGGGGTGATGATCCGTGGGAAATAGACCTTGCCAAACAATTGGGCATTGTCTCGGAATACGGTTGCCGTCTTATTAAAACACTCTGAAAAGTAGTTCCAGAAGGTGATTCCGCAGAGGTAAAACAGGATTTGGGGCAATCCATCCGTCGAGAGACCTGCAATTTGTCCAAAAACGAGCACGTAAATCAGGGTCGTCATCAATGGTTGTATAAAAAACCAGATTGGCCCCAGGATTGTCTGCTTGTAAAACGAAACAATGTCTCTGCGGACAAATAGGTACAGCAGATCTCGATAACGCCAGACTTCGCCCAGCTGTAGTGAAAGTAGAGAAGAGTGTGGCTGGATAATCAGATCCCAGTCTTCGGCGTCATCGTCGTCAGAGTGGGAAGCGGTATCCATGGAGTTAGTAGGCGTTCTCTCGGTTCGTCGTGTTTCGGTGGACGGGGCAGTTTTCTGGAAAAGGGCATTGGCGGCTCAAGCCATGCATTGTCCTGATGCAGATCGTATCCGAAATCTTGCCAAGAGGGACTCTCCACAAGCGTTGTGGAGTCTACGGAATCAGAGGCGAATCCGTTCGTTCTTGATCGTGCTTGAAAAAGCGTGTCAAGAAAAAAAGAGGCTGCCCTCCATTGATGGGGGGCAGCGTAGTGGTCAGAGGCGGGCTCGAACCGCCGACACCGGCCTTTTCAGGGCCGTGCTCTACCAACTGAGCTATCTGACCGTCACGGGTTGTCTTTCCGACCCGTCGAAATGGTATGTTAATCATTTCACGAGACGTCTTGCAAGGGTATCATGGAAATCTAGTTCCTCTTCACTTTTTCGACCGTATTGGCCGTCGCCGCTCTGGCTTCGCGAATGTCCAGTTTTGGATGCATTTAATGACAGTTTGCCAACTTTTAGTCCCGTTTTGCAGCGTAATGCGATTGGGTTGTGCTTTGCTTTGCGTGATCGTCTTGCCGGCCAGCAGTGCGTCCGCCTACACGTCGGAGGACCCGCTGGTTCAAGCCATGATTAAAAAAGGGCTTGAGAATCTTGAGAAAGGCTTGAAGGCAAAAACGGCCTACCCAATTGATCCATTTTATTCTGGTGGCGCCGGTGAGCACGCCTTGGCTGGATACGCCTATTACAAAGTCACGCATGATGATGACAATCCTGTCGTCCAACAGGGGCTTCAGAGTGCGCTGAGGTTTGTCCGAACCATGTCAGGGAACGATCCAGGTGGTCACGCAAGTACGACTGTTTATTCCGCCGCCGTCGTCACATTGCTGTTAGCAGAAGTGGATCGAGTCAAATATCGGGGGGAGCTTGAGGCGCTGGAGAAGTATTTTCGCAGAGCTCAGTATCGAGGCGGTGGTTACGGGTATCGCGGCGAACCCCTGGGCGATATTTCCCAGACACAATACGCGATTTTGGCACTTTGGACGTTGGATCATGCGGGGATGATCATCGACTACGAAGGGGTTGCTAAGACGGTCAATTTTTTGTTGAGGGTTCAGGATCCTAGTGGTGGTTGGCCTTACATGGGGAAAGAACCAAGAGGAGGGCAGCGAATGAGGCAGGATGGCGTCTCGTTGACGATGGCGTACGCAGGCGGCAGCGCGCTGTTGATAGCCGCTGACATTTTGCAGCTCTGGGGCGAAAAAGGCGGTGATAGCACTGATATCACTGGGATGCCAAAAGCGGTCTCTCTTTTTCGTGAAGGGATGGAAAATCAAGCGGTCAAGCGTCCCAAGCTTCCTGTTGAGCCAATTTTGTCCGCGATTTCAGATTGCCAGTCCTACATTGCGAAGAACTCCCAAGTGCAGGTTAAGTGGCCGTATTACAACATTTATACCATTGAACGTTACGAGAGTTTTCGTGAGGTTGCTTTGAAGTTAGAGAAAAAGCCTGGTGCCGCTTGGTACGATTCGGGGGTTCGTTTTCTTCAGAGTGATCAAGCAGGTGGGGGCGGCTGGAAGGGGGGCAACAGTTTTGTTACCGAGAGTACGGCAACCTCGTTCGCATTACTCTTTCTGATTCGCAGTACGCAAAAGGCAATTCAGCAAGCCAGTTCCGGCGCGACCCAGGGTGGCTGGGGGTTGCCCGAAGATACCACTGCGATCAAAGTCGAAGGGACTCAGATCAAGGGCAGCGCACCGGCAAACGAGGTCAACGATCTGCTCGATATGCTTAGTGACGATGAGGGCGGGGGGCTCGAAGGAAAATCGATCCCCGAAGATTTGAAATTGGACCCCGATCCGAAGAAACGAGCCGCTCAAATCGATCGGCTCGAACGGCTCGTTCGCGGCAGCCGGTCATGGCAGGCGCGTCGTGTCGCCGCTCGCTTGCTCGGCCAAAGCGATGAAATGAGAGTCGTGCCAACGTTGATTTTTGCTCTAAGCGACCCCGATCCGGCGGTTCCCCGTTATGCTCGTGACGGGTTGCGATTTATCAGTCGGCGTTTTGAGGGGTTCGGGATGCCGGACAAGCCCAATAAGTCGGAGGTCACGCAGGCTCAGATGCAATGGCGAGAATGGTACCGAAAGTTTAACCCCGGTTACGTCTTTATCGATTACGATTTGTAACCGACTTGTCTTCGAGATAGGCTTTTCGTCGACTGATTCGCGTGAGTTTTTTGTTTTTGCTTCTGTCGTGTAGGTAAACGATGTCGTCCGCTGTCGCTGATCATCATTCACAATCGCCCTCGTTAGAGGAGCTGCGCGAGGAGCGTCGCCTCGAACGCGAGAAGCTTCGCACCAGTAAATTTGATCTGGTCACCTCGCTGTTCACCGCGTTGATCCTCTTTATTGGCACCTTTGTGCTGATGTTGTTCATCGTTTGGTTGACCAGCCGGATGTCGTTTCCGCCGCAAGCGATCAAGCCGATCATCGAAAATCCGGCGGGGCGTGGAGAAAATGCCGAGGGCTTCGAGCGAGACTTCGAGCCTCCGGGAGCCGAGGAAGTCGAAGAATTGATGGAGCCGACGTTGCAGGACACCATCGAAGCGGTGACCGATGCGGTCAGTAATGTCGCGGCGACACTCGACACGATGAATACCAATGCAACCGCTTCGACCACCGGCACCGGCAAAGGGGACAGTCGTCCGCCGGGCCCCGAGGGCGAAGGGGAAGATATTATTCCACGTTTTGAGCGTTGGCAGCTCAATTTCACCGCCAAGGCGCTGGGGGATTATGCCGCCCAGCTCGATTTTTACGAGATTGAACTGGGGGCCATCGGTGGTTCGATCCAAGGGGTCGATGTCGCCAATAATTTGGCTGGTAGCCCAAAATCGCGGCGAATCGTCGATACGAAAAGTGAAAAGCGGCTGTATTTCATGTGGACCTCGCCCAGCCCGCTGATGCAGTTTGACCGCCAATTGCTGCAAAAGGCTGGCGTCCAACTGGCAAATCGGCAAATGATGAAATTCATTCCTACCAACCTTGAAAATCAGTTGGCTCATATCGAACTAGAGTACGCGACTGCGAAGGGGCATCCCTCGGTGACTGAAATCGCCAAAACGATTTTTGAAAGCACGTCGGATGGAAATTCGTACAAGTTCGTAGTGGTTGATCAACGCTACCGAAAACCGCGCAAGTAGCTAAATCGCAGGGGAAATTTGATGGTGGCAAGCTCCGCAGATTCCGTTGGGTCGAGGTTGTCCGT
>NZ_JBFHFD010000102.1:0-17627 GCF_041583735.1 Novipirellula sp. | reverse complement strand
GGGATACTTCCAAGGGGCAACATAACTACCAGCGGGTCCGGGACCGGCCCAGTGTGGAACGTCGAGATCAAATCCATGCTCAAGCGGCGAATAGGGCTCGGCTCCGAGATGCCATTTTCCAAAATGACCGGTGGCGTATCCATTGTCTCTGAACATTTCGGCGAGCGTGTAGTACTCGGTCGACAAACGCGAGACCGAACGAGGAAAAGTCGTCTTTTGGTTTGCGGGGCCCGTCCGCGTTGCCGTTGCTTCCAGGATCACTTGCGGCAGATGGCAATTTGGCGTGGTGATCCCGGTCCGTGCCGGGCTAAGTCCCGTCAGGATCGCGGAACGCGTTGGCGAGCAAAGTGGGCTCGATGCATATGCATGCGTAAACGTCATCCCCCGCTCGGCAAGTCGTTGGATATTGGGGGTTTTGTAAAACTTGGTGGTTTGAAACAACGTCGTGTCGCTCCAACCAAGATCGTCCGCCAAGATGAATACGACATTCGGCTTTGTTTCAACTGCGATCGCAGCAGTGGCACCGATGAGCCACAAAAATCCCAGCAACATGCTTCGTTGCAGAATCTGGGACACGCATGATAAATCGAACAATAATTTCTTCACGACAACCTTTCGATGAAGCGAGGGGAAACGCAACTGCAGCCAAGATGCTTGCGGCAACGACCACACTCGGATCCCTGGATCCTGCAATTCGTAATCTTAATCCTACTCCCGTCTGCGTGCGTTCCGTTTGACCGAGGACAACCGGAGACGAGTAAGATTATAAATCAGTGGCAGGCTGAGCCTAGAAGAATTTGAGCGTCGAGGGTAAGACTGCGAATTCATTCTTGAATGGGCAAACCGACAACGACATCCGATGCAGAGGCATTGAGTGTGGCGGGCTGTTGGTCACCGATTCACGAGGGGGCGCAATGGGAAAATTGCCAATCGAGCCGTCTCGTGTTCGGGCAATAACCGCCGACAACTTGGAAAGCCGTGCGGCGATCGCTCCCGCCTTCGTTGGCTATTCCGGCTTGTTTTTACGGAACACGGCGACGACGTCTTCGACCGGGATCACGAACAGTTGGTTGTCATGTTCGAGGTCGACCGGGATCATGTTTTTAGGATGAAACAAGATTTTGTCGTATTGGCGGAGCGGCAACTCTTCGTCGTTCTCAACCACGGCGCTGATCGTCACGATGCGGCCCGTGATCGTGGGGATTTCGGCGGCATCGGGCAATGCAATCCCGCCACGCGTTTCTCGCTTAGGCTCGTCCTTGCGGACTAAAACACGATCGCCGATTGGTTCTACGTACTCGAAAGTGGTACTTGCGGCCTTCTTCGCCATTACGATCCTAAACTAAGACATGAGAGGAAAAATATGCAATCAAAGGGCTATTTTCACCTCTCAAGCCCGATTCGTCGAGACGGCAGAGAAAAGCGCTATCCGAGCCGCGATGCGGCACCTCTCACGGCCCTAATCTTTGCCTTCGTGCTCGACTTGTGGCCAGTACTCGTCTTCGAACGCGTCGTCGATATGGAAATCAGGACTGTTGTCCAAATCGTGGCATTCCATGCACTTTTCCTTCGCTTTGGCGAGCGGTAATTTCATCGCGTCACGGAGTAAATCACGCTCTTGCGTATTAACCGAGGCTCCTTCGGCTTCGGCAGCCACATGCTCGGCGCCTGGGCCATGGCAATTTTCACAACCATTGCCGGTCAAATGCGACGTTCCTTCGAGCGATAGGTAGCCCGAGACATAGGGATAATAGTTCTGAGGATTCCAGCCGGTGACGTGACAACTGAGGCATTCGGGATCGAAATGACGCGCCACATCACTGCGTTCGCCGGGATGGACAAGCGACTCGGTCGCTTCGGCGTGCGGCGTGTTTTCCCAGATCTCGTAGGCGGTGGTATGGCACTCGCCACATTTCTTGCTGCCTACGAACGTACGGCGAGTCGAATGGGGAATCGGTTTCAGCCCCAATCCTTCGAGACCGAGGTCGCGAAGTTGGTTCTGATATTCGGCCATCAATTTTCGCATTTCCTTGGCGTCATCGAACTCGTCCGTCAGCGGGACGCGGCAATATTTCATCGGCGCGTTGCGGTACAAACCGACCAGTCCGACGTACATGCCTTTGTTACCGGTGACCAACATTCGCGTTTTGGTCCCTTCGATCGTTTGCGCCTGGTAGGTGGGTTCACCGTAGCCGCCGGAGACGACGACGATATCAAATCCTTGAACGTCACGCACCAATTGTTCGGCAGCAGCCTCTTCGCCAAAGAATGTCAGCACGCGGAAATCGGGAGATTTTTCATTGATCGAAGCCAATGCGGCTTTCAATGCTGGTACCGGCGGGTTGACGGTAATGTCCGAAGAGAGCTCGCTCTCGAGCGACGCAGGATCCAAGATCGTGGTGACGCCGACCTTCATACCGCCTCGTTCGAACACCTTGTGCTGAGCCATAAACGACGGTTCATCCAGCAACACCACATTTGCCGAGACATACAAGATGTCGTCTACCGCATCACTTGGAGGGTTGGCGACCGAAAGCAGCTCGCCCACTCCGAGACGAACATCTTCGGGACCAAAGCCGACCGATTGGTAATTCATCGATCGAAGTGCTTCGGCGGTCCGCTGCAATTTGATTTCCGCTTGAATCCCGAAACGCCGTACTTGGTTCCCCGCATCGACAGGGGCCAATGTCCAGCCGTTTTGTTTTAGTTGTTCAAGGAACGAATAGCGTCGTGCCACGCCGCCTTTCTGGTTCGCTAACCCGGTGCAACCACATGGTTCGATATAACCATGTTGGTTCCCCGACAAAACCAATGTCAAATCGGGAGTCGGCCATTTCCGATAATCTTCGGGGCCGAGCGAGTTTTCCGGCACTTCGGCAGCGTTATTCGCTTTTGCTGGCGACGCCGGAGCCCCGCTCTGATTACCGCCTTGATCCCCGCCAGACATTGCCTTTTTATCTGGCACTCCGGCTGGCGTGGGAATCACTTCGATTTTGATCGGCGGCGCACCGGCGGGAGCCTGGGCATCGATCGACCCGGCCATGACCGCCATGAACGCCGCGATTCCCAATCCCCCCGCAAGCAGTCGGGGACCGATCCCCAGCGAACGTGTGTTCGCAAAAGAGTCATTGCTCGCCAACGAGTCATTGTGCGGATGGTGGCCCGCGACATCAGCATCCCTTTGGCGACAGTGAATCGCCTCGGCATCAGCGGTTGAAAAACCGGACGGATCGCGTAAAGCAGGTTTGGTAACTTGATTCTTCATACGACCCAAATTCTAAAGCAACGGGGTAACTATTTTGGTTCCATTGAAAATTTGACACCCACCACCAACTTGCCGGCTGTTTTGCCATTATCCGAGACAATGCGAATTTTGCCGTAGTCGTCCTGGTTGCGTCCGAGCCGCTGAATCGCCTTCGGACCTGGAATCAATTTGATTTCCAGCGGATAAAGTGTCATCGATGAACGAACAAGTTTTTCGCCAAACGACGCCTCGACGATTCCCTCCGGTTCAACACTTTCAATACTTAGTGTTGTATTGTCGCGATCTTGGCCCTTTAGCACAACAAAGGTTTTCGCTGTAAAGGGACCTTCTGGAGGAACTTCTCCGAAATCATAGATATAGTTGCCACCATCCGAACCGGTTAGCTTCGGATTTGGGATCATGCTGAGCGAACCGACGATCTTTCCCGTGAGCGGCGTGACCAAGAATTTCCTCTGTTCCTCGTCGCTTGCATCGGCGTCCGATTTTTCTTGAATGAAACCGAACATCGCGTTCTGCGAGACCGGGCCCTGTTTCATACCCGGCTTGATTGTGATCGAGATATCAAATCCCTGGACCGCCGATGAACTGGCTCCATCCGCTTCGGATGGTTCGAACGGTTCAATTTTGATTTCGGACAATTCATTCAGTGCATCGCTGCTGAATTTGAATGTTGGATCTTTGATCGGCGGATCCAGATAGCTGTAGACTTTGGCGGTCAGCGTCACCGTTTCATCGGCGGACGCATCACCGAAGGTCAATGCGTCGGGAACCATTTCCAGATCGCCAATGACGCGACCTTTGATTTTCAAATCGATGGCGTAGTGATTTGGATCATTGGTTAGCAGTTGAGCGGATTGACCGAAGGTTTTAGCGTCGGTTTTCACATCCCATTCCAAGCGGACTTCGGTTTGTTCGCCCGGTTTCAGCACGTCGTTATCGAGTGTCCCCAAGGTACATTTACAAGTCGTCGCCCCCAAGCGGAGTTTCAAATCACCCTCGCCAGAGTTTTTGATCACAAACGTGTGCTCGCCCTTGGATCCCGGGGCCATTGTGCCAAAGTCGTAGGTGCTGCCACCGGGCAACTCGACTTTCGGATTTTTGGCTTGAGCAACTTTCGTGTAGAAGTCATCGATGTTTTCGCCGGTGATGTCCCCGCCGTAAACCATTTCGCCCATTTCAGCGGATCGATGACCGTACGCTGCATAGTTAATCCCCCAACCGGCTGCGGAACCGGCAACCGCCACGATGGCTAACAGCACCAAAAATCTGTTCATGATTCAACCGTTGTCTGAAAAAAGAGAGGGGAAAGAAGCTACGAGGATTGAAAATGAATGGGTTACGGTACGTCGGTTTGCCCCAATTGGTTCATCAATAACTCGCGGGCAGGGCGTCTTTTCGCTTCGCCCGCGACGGAGACGCCGATTCGCCGGGCTTCGAGAATCATTTGATTTTCTAACATCCGGTCCATGGTAAAACCAAGCCCCGAGAGCCACTCGGCCCGCTTGGCCGTCTCGGTTGCCTGAGACACATCCCCCGATGCCCGTAAAACCTCGGCCAATTGGGCTGCCATCCACTGGTTCGAGGGGCTCCAGTTTGCCGCTTGGCGAAACGTTTCCAACGCGTCCTGCAAATCTTCGTCGCGGCCGAATCGTTGGAAAACGTGCAATTGCGCAGTTCCGAGCTCGCGATAGACGCTCGGATCCTCGCCGGCTCGCTGTTTGGCTTGATGGACCAGCGATTGCCAAGTGCTGCGGTATGAAATTCCGTCGGCATCATCATCCACTGCGGCGCGGACGATTTGGCGGCGATAGGCGTCCGCACGCCAACGGACCGCCTCGGCGGACCAAGGGTCCGCCGCCATCGCCTCGCCTAACAAGCGATCCATTTTCTCGAAACTGGCTCTCGCACCTGGTCGCGTCAGCTCGCTCATAAGTCGCTGTTGCTGCGAGACCGGCAGAATCGACATCCATACCAATCCGCCGAGCAACAGCACGCTGGCGGCGGAACCGAGTTTGCTCCATTTTCGCTGGCTCCAATTGCTCAATGCTTGATTGGATTCCGCAATGTCGGTTCCAACTTCGCGTTTTTCAGCTCCGCTGTTCTCAGTGCCCGTCGTGCCGCCTTTGACCGAGGCGGGTTTGGCCATCGTTCGGCAGATCACGGCGGTCATCAGCCACACACAAATCGCCACTCCAGGGACCGTCCATCCGCCCGCGATCGACAAGTGGACCAGCATGGCGAGAACCGCCGCCGCAGCGAGCGAGTGCAAATGCCGATCACTCAACCGGCGAAGATGTTTCCACGCCAAAGCGATTGTGGCGATACAGAGCGGTACCCCAAACAGATCGGCTTCGATGTCGGGAATGCTTAACATCACAAAACCGACGATCCACACCATCAAAAAGCTAACGGCAGCACCGAGCCACACGAACAGCGCCGCGTTCCACCATCGCTCGGATGCTGAATCGGGGGTGTCTTTTGATTCACGCAGTTGATCGCGACGGGTTTTCCAGCAGGCGAGAACGGCCACGGCTAAACAAACCAACAACCCTGCTGCGATCCATCCTCCGCTTGCCAATGTTTCGAAAAAGAAATTATGGGGTTCGGCAATCTGCTCGTTCGCGCTGGGTTCGCGAAATCGCTCGTAGATCATTTGATAGTTACCAGGCCCCGCGCCAAACAGCGGCATCTGCGTGACCATCGCCATCGTGGATCGCCAATATTGGATTCGAAACGCCAGCGACGCAGGGGCCTGTTCAATCCATTCGCGGTTACCCCAAGTCAAGATTCCTCCAAAAACCACGATGCCGACCGAACCGATTGCTGCAAATGCGAGGACGACGGTTCGTCGATGTCGTCCAAAATTCATTGACGCGAACAGCAAAAACGCGGCACCGATAAAAACCGCCAGTACAGCGGATCGGCTTCGTGTGGCAAGTAGCGATACCGCCAACAGCACGGTCAAGCCGATCCAACACACTCGCTGTGCCGTCGACATTCGCGACCAGTGAAACCACAATCCCGATATCGAGATCATGATTCCGACCACCAACACACCGGCCAGTGAGTTTGCCAAAGCAAACGTTCCAGTGGGGCCGCCGTCACGCAATCGATTCTCGAACACAATCCGCTCTGACGATCCCGGTGGCGCCACGATTCCCGCCTGCATCAACATCTGATCAGGATTCAGTTCGTAAGCAGCTCGCATCTGTGGCAAACTGATGAATTGCTGGTGCAGCCCGTGGACCGCTTGGGCTACCGCACATCCCAGTAACAGGGTGACGATCCCACGCACCACCATCGGCTGCGCGAATAAGCGACGAGCAGCAAAGAAAATCGCCGCCGCGCTGACCCAAACCCATGCCTCGTTGGTGGCAAAACGCAGATTCCCCGGCGGGCTGCTACCAAAGGCTGCAATCATGATCCAGCCGGCAAGCAGCCAGGGCCCCCAATCCAAGGCCAGTGAAACGCGATGCGAGACGGCTTCTTTTTTGAACCGTTTACCAAACGAATTCGCGATCAACACCACGATCGATAACGCGACAAACCAAAGTCCGTCGCCGCTTTCCACCGCCACACTATCGCTGGGGTGATATTGCGAATAAACCAACGCGGCAGCCAACGCGAACACCGCAATTCCGCTTGGCAAATGAGCAAATCGGTGTCCTGGCGGATCGATCACCGCATCCACAACAGCGGGGCGACCCGTGGGCCGTTCCTCCGTAGCGTCCGATTCGTTCGCACGTGTTGCTTCGCTGCGTCCGACGCGGCTTTCTATTTTTCGTCGCTTTGCCACTGAGCCGATTCCAAGATAATCACAAGCAACAACATGCACCCCACAATCCCGATCACCATGATCGCTTGCGCTAGTTCCACATGCGTCAACAAAATCGAAGCCAAACCACAGGTGCCAGTAACGAGGTAAATCGTCAACACCGCTTGAGTCCGGCTCAAGCCGAGTTCGACCAGGCGGTGTGAAAAGTGGCTGCGGTCACCCACAAAGGGACTTCGTCCCTGACGGATACGAATCCACAACACGGTGGTCATGTCATACAGTGGAACGGCCATCACGCACAGCGGTGCCAACATCGCATGCGGTCGCGATCCATCACTGGTTGCAAACGTCGCCATCAACATCGAAACCGCGATCAGGAATCCGACAAGATAGCTGCCGCCATCCCCCATAAAAATCTTTGCGGGGGGGCGATTGTGCCATAAAAAACCGAGCAGCGAACCGCATACGACCAACAACATTGCGGCAACAAACAACTGAGGCTGCGAGGTTCCTGGGTCCGCCGTCGTCAACATGACGATCGCCATCGACGCGGCGATGATGGCGGCAACGCCGCCGCTGAGCCCGTCCATGTTGTCAAGCATGTTGAATGAATTGATCAACCCCACGATCCAGATCACGGACAACACCTTGGTCAACCAAGCGATACTGATAAACGCCGTCAAACCAAAATCCAATCCATAAACCACAAAGGCGGCTACGGCAAACTCGACCGCCAACCGCAACCACGGATTCACTCCCCCGCGATCATCGATCACCCCTAGCATCGTCAACACGGTGCCAGCACCAAGGAGCCACCACAACTGGGCCACACGCGACCAAACGCCTTCGAGATGCGGAACGACTTGATCGGGCAAATACGTTTGCAGATGGACATTACTGCGAAGGATCGCAACGGCGAACGTGCCCAAGGCGAATGTCACCACGATGCCAGCCCAGATCCCAAGACCGCCACCCAACGGAGTCACGTTGGTATGCGTGCTATGACCACCAGGCCGCGCCACCAATCCAAGTTGTGCGGCAAAACGGCGAACCGGGTAAATCGTTAACAGAGAAACAAGTAAGGGGGGGAGGACCGTCACAGCGATCAACCATCCAAGCCACTGTGAAAGATCCAACGCGAACACCCTATGAGTAAATGGCCGATTTAAAACGGCTCAATCTATCAACAAATTGAGCATCCAGGTACGTGGCGGCAAAGTCGCGCGGCCCGAGAATGCCAATGGCGGCGTTTCGTGCCCCCAAGCCCCTACGCCCGGCGGCGGGCGAAAGTTCATTTCCCCCGACGGCGAACCGTGTCGAGCCTATCGCGTCCCTTCGCGATTGTTTGGTTTTATCGCGTTGGGAACTGCGCGATTGATCGGGATCGGCGGAACTAGATTCAGCTTCGGATTTCCGCCCTGCTGAAAAATTTGATGGGCATGCGAATTTTGTTTTTTCAGATCCTCCGCATTTTTATAGTTCTTGGTCGGTCCTGGTTTGCCTGCGTTCGTTTCCGTCACGTCGATACTGCCATCGGGCTTTCCCGCCACTTTGATGGTCTTGTTATTCTCGGTGACCTCAACCGACTTGATCCCATTGTTGAACTGAATTCGTACGGTTCGCCGCATCTGCGGTTGGGGCTGGATCCCGCCAACCTGAATACGGATGCCGCCTTGCAGCGGAATGCCTACCGCTGCCTGCCGACGCAGGATGGCGGGAGCGAAGCCAAACGGGTTCATCCCTTCAAAATCATCGATCGATGGCTCCAACATCTGTTTCGCTCTTTGCGCAACCAAGGCGGAATCACTCTGTGATAATGTTTGTAGCGTTTCGCGGGCAGCAAGTTCGAGGTGCGTGTCATTGCCAAATAAGTGCTGCTGCAGAATTTCAAAGGCACGATCCGACACCTCGCGACTTTCGCTATGCGTTGCCGTGGCAAGCTTGTCGATCGCTTGTTTGCCGAGCGAATGAAGTTGTCGCATGGCGAGTTGCCGCTGCCCAAACTTGTCCGAATCAAGTCGCTGAATCAACGATTCAACCAGACTCTCGCCGCCGTGGTCGATGCGATCGTGGTCGGCTGCGGCTGCCGCCATCATGGTAAAGAACGTCAGCCCCCAAGTCGCAAACCAGGTGGTCAGTTTCGGTGGCATCAGAGTTTCCTGTGGAAATGAGATCGCTACACTCTCAATTTAACCCGATTCTAACAGTCGACGCCATGTTGTCTTTTTCAACGGCATCTAAAAACAAGCTTACGACAGCGATCGCGGCTGCAACGGAAAGACCCGCTCGGGGTACCACGAGGGATCGTATTCTTTGGTTTTGCCTCGCACGATTGCAATCAAACGTCCGTCGGTACGAATCGCTGCGGCAATCCCTTCGTCGGTGGGCACCGAGGATTCGATTGGTCCCGCATCACCCGTTAACGGATCAATCGGTGTGTAGCGAGCCGTACCAAACACGTTCAAGCCGTTGATCAATCGCAAGGCGTCTTCGTCGTTGACAGCAAGATGAGGCAGATGTTCGACGCCCAAACGTGCGGGCTGCACGAAGGGATCCAAATCATCGTGGCGGACTTGGTCAATCGAAATCGCGTTGGACACGTGAAACGGCCCGACTCGCGTGCGAACCAAGTGCGTCATCACGGCGTGTGCCCCGACACTCGCAGCCAAGTCAACGCCTAGCGAGCGGACATAGGTTCCCGATCCACACGTGATATCCAAGTCGACATTGGGGTAGTCGTATTTCACGATTTTGAAGTCATACACTTGGACTTTTCGCGAAGGCACATCGACCTGCTCGCCATTGCGAATCCGGTCGCACGCTCGTTTGCCATCGATCCAAATCGCCGAATACGCCGACGGAACTTGCACCACTTCGCCCGTTAATGATTTTGCTGCCGCGACCAGTGACTCGAGCGTCGGAACGGGGTCATCTGGATATTCGCTCAGCGGTTGCTCGAGGTCTCCCGATTCGCTTTCGGCCCCCAGTCGAAACGACGCCAGGTATTGTTTGGGGTAATTTTGCACAAACGAGGTCAACCGTGATGCCCGGCCGACACCGAGTACCAGGACACCTTCGGCCAGGGGATCGAGCGTTCCGGAGTGCCCCGCTTTGTGAGGGCGGACACGCCGCGCGGCAATATTGACTAAGTCGCGTGATGTCATTCCCGACGGTTTCATGCAGTTAATAAATCCGAACACGTCTGCGTTTACTTTCCTTTGGGGCGAAACGCGACCAAGCGATCCGATTTGGTTTCAATGCGAGGACCTTCGATCAAATCAACGCAATAGGGAATGGCCGGGAACACAGCGTCAAGACACTCGGCGATCGCCGACGGTTTGCCGGGCAAATTGACGATCAAACTTCGTCCGCGAATCCCCGCAGTTTGTCGCGATAGGATCGCAGTGGGGACATGATCGAGCGAGACTTTTCGCATCAGCTCGCCAAAACCAGGCAGCATCTTTTCACAGATCGCTTCGGTCGCTTCGGGGGTAACATCTCGTTTTGCCGGGCCGGTTCCGCCGGTGGTCACAACGAGCGAACAATTCTCTTGATCGCAAAGTTCGATCAGCGCGGTCTCGATTCCTTGCACATCGTCCGAGACAATCCTCGCCACCGGTGTCCAATCACAATCAAGGATTTCATCGAGATAGTCCTCGATAGCAGGGCCGCCACGGTCTTCGTATTCGCCGCGACTAGCGCGATCCGAAACCGTCAATATTCCTATTTGTATCGGTTGCAAAACAGAGAATCCTTGCTGTCGATGAAGGGAACGGAAGAAAAACGAGCCAGCACCGAGGTTCGCCCTGCCGCATCCTCTCGATTCAAACGCTGGGGATTTAAACGCAGCTGCTTCGAACCGAGGGCGAATTTGGGAACCAGGTTGCTGTGTGCTACGATCGCGTTCAAAAACGCTCGCCGGATTGCGTCGTATCCACGGTCGTTGGGATCTTCGATATTGGTAAAGAACCAATAATGCGGATCGTTTGCATCGTAATTTGATCGCCAAAATTGGCGACAATGCGAACCGTGCCCGAGGAACGTCTGGTACAGTTCAACAACATGAACATGGTCTCGCTGTTGCGCTAGATCGCGGATCACTTGGTTGTATTGAGCGTGGATTGCCAAACCATCCGGCCAAGCGGGTAAGAAGATGCTCGGAGCGTCTCCTACCCCGTCCGTGGGATCGTAGATATCGGCAATAAAAATCTCGCAACCCAGTGGGAATCGTTTTTCGATCTCGTCAAACATCGTTGCCAAGCGAGTGCGAAAATTTGCGATCCAGGGCTGAGCCTGCTCGAGCGTCGCAGAATACATGGCACATTCCCGCGGTGCGCTTCGACCATAGCTGTGGATCAAATCGTTACCACCGGAGGTCATTAAAACGATCCCGCGCGCTTCGCTGTACACCGGGATCGTGTTTCGAATCACGTCGAGATGCGTTTGAGATTCCGAGCCCGAGATTGCAAAATTTTCAGCTTCCAGATTCGGCAGCACCGCAGACAGAGAAACGCCGCGGAGTTCCGTAAATTCGTCGCCAGGATTTTGGATCACGCGATTAAAAAAGCTGTGACTGGGCGATTTCGCGCCTAACCCCGCCGTGATGCTGTCGCCGATCCCGATGACATGGATGGGGTCATCGGACCAGATGTTGCGAAACGCCCGGGCGTCGACTTGGGGGCCCGCAGGACCTTCGCCAATCGGTCTGGCTAGATAAAATTCGATGTAACCCAAGACGCCACCGATGGTTAAAACGGCAATCGTCAACAGCACGAACAACCGAATTCGTTTTTGTTTTTTGGGCTTAGACATCTTGCTCTGTCTCGCGGCGATGCTCAAGGATCCTTCGATTGTAAGCTGCGATCGTTTCTTTACGTCCTAAAAACCCGAGCAACTTGGTGGGATTTTCAGGGTCGACGACAGGCAATTCATCCACGTTCAGCGTGGTAAATTGCTGCATCGCGGTGTTCAAGTCGTCCTCGGGCGAGACGCGATAAAATTCGCTGATCATCACGTCGCGTGCATTCGCCAATCGCCACAAGGTTTCATCGTACAGGTAAGCGCGGACGTCATCGGCGGAAAACAGCCCAACCATCGCGCCATTTGCGTCGACGACCGGAAAGTAGTGCTGGTTGGTTTCCGCTAAACGATGCACGATTTCGTCGAGCGTCTCGCCCTCGTGGATCATCAACAAACGACGGCCTTTGAGATAGACGTCTTTGACCGCAAGTCCCTCCAAGACATCGACAAGGAAATCGCCTCGATGTGCGGGTGATTCCAATCGCGAAGCGACTTGGTGAGTGTACAAAATCCATTTGGATGAGAATACAAACGTCAACGCGCAAACTAACATCGTGGGCACCAACAACCCAAAGTCGCCAGTCAATTCGCGGATCAAAATGATGGTTGAAATCGGGGCTCGCGCTACACCCGAGAAGAATCCGGCCATCCCCACCACCGCATAGGCCTCGGGATACGGAACCCATTCAGGAAACATTGCGTGCGCCGCTTGACCAAACGCCGCACCGGCACATCCGCCGATCACCATCAACGGGCCAAACACCCCGCCGGAACCGCCAGAACCAATCGACAACGAAGTGGTCAGCATCTTTGCCACCGCCACCGTTGCCAGGATACCAATCGTCAACCCGCTGTCGCCGCTGAGTGCGTGTTGCAGCGTGCCATAGCCGGTGCCCAGAATGCCCAACACTTCCGCGTTGTGTCCGCTGTAGATGAACAGACCAATTCCCACCAACCCAGCCAACAACGCCCCCAGTGCTGGACGAAGATGCGGCCAAATTGGCGCGGCATCAAATAGCTTTTGGGTGGCATGAAAGAAGCGGACATAAAACGCCGCCAGAAACATCAGGATGATGGCCAGCAGCGTGTACGGCAACAACTCGATGGGCGAGGTGAGCGAGTGGGCTAAATCGTTTCCAAAGATCGGTTGGAAACGCACTTCGGCAGAGATCGATTGCGTATAAACACTGTAAGCGACAATCGAGGCAATCGCGCTGGGCACGATCACATCCGCTTCCATATCAGCGTCACTGTACAAAATTTCGGCAGCAAAGATGGCTCCGGCAAGCGGGGCGCGGAACATCGCACCGACTCCGGCACCGACACCGGCTGCCAACATGATGCGGCGATCGGTTGAAGAAAGATGAAAACGGTCGGCGATCGTGGCGCCGATGCCCGCTCCAATTTGGGCAATCGGGCCTTCCCGGCCTCCCGATCCTCCGGTACCCAACGTGACCGCCGATGCGATCGTTTTGACCCAAGGGACGCGTGCATTGACCATCCCCTTGCGATTGTGGAACGCGTCCACAGCGGCGTCAGTCCCCGCCCCACTCGCTTCGGGGGCAAGCCAGTGGACAAGCAGTCCAGACACGAGACCACCGAGAGTAATGACAGCGACGACCATCCAAGGCGAAAATGGGATCCCCGCACTGTCAAAGAACTGGTGTTCACCAATCGAGCCCTCTGATGGGTAGCCCGCGAACTGGCCGAGCGTGAATCGACGGACCGCTTGCGTCGTCCACTCAAATGCAATCGACGCCACCCCGACGGCGAGCCCCACCAACAGTGCGAGCAGTGACCAGCGGCCTGATGCATTGAGTTTCAAGGCACGTAAAGGCCGAACAGGAAATTTCACCGAAACGGAGCAGACAATGAAGAGGAGATAAATGCTTCGCGACGTGCTCGTTTTCGACAGCACCGCGACACCTAAGAAGATCCGTCACTATAAATCGAGAAGGCGATCGGACGGAAGGAGCCTTTGTCACACAAGTTGGCTTTTTCTGCGTCGCGTGCCAGCCCTCTTTTCCTCATCCCCGCATTCTCGCGATATCGGCTGCACGGAAAAGCCAAAATCGGCTATCGTCTAGTCGCCCCCTGCGTGGCCAACATCGGTTGGCGATCCGAGCTTCGAGCCAAAACCGATAAAAAGCGATTATTGGGAAATCACTGCCGAGTTCTCGCTTCCCAGCCCCCTCTGCACATTCCCCTTCCCCTCCCATTTGCAACCTGCAGCCGATGAACGATCCCTCTCGCGCCGAGAATTCGTCCGCTCCAAAATCGGACGCTCAGAATTCCCCCGCCTCCAGTCTCGCTTACGTCGATCCCCCCTGGTACCGCCGCGAGGACTGGGTGGCAGTGATTGTCGGCTTGAGCCTGCTCGGGATGGCGGTCATTTGCATCACCTTCGGACTGCCGAATTCAGAGCGAACGGGCGAGGGGCTCACGCACCCTTGGGCTAATTGGATTGGGACCCCCGGTTCGTGGCAATCCAATCCGCTCGACGCGTTGACCGGAATGGTGTTGCCGCTGGTCGGATCGCTACTGGTTTGCTGGATCGCGTTCACCATCGCTGCGGCGATGACGGGGCGGCAAATCGCTCGCTTTGCGATCGCGTTCCCATTTGTGTTCGCACTTGCGTTGATTGCCTACGTCATGGAAGGGCAAACGACCGTCAAACATTTGAACCTGTCATCGGCGTTGTGGGCGATTCTTATCGGCTTGGTCGTTAGCAACACGGTCGGCGTTCCCGGTTGGCTGCGGCCTGCGGTTGCGACGGAGCTATTTATTAAAACCGGTTTGGTCGTGCTTGGCGGCGAAATTCTGTTCGATCGATTGTTGGCGCTCGGAGTCCCTGGCATTTTCGTTGCATGGATCGTCACACCGATTGTATTGTGTACGACGTTCTGGTTCGGCCAACGTGTTTTGAAAATGGAATCCAAGACGCTGAACATGGTGATCAGCGCCGACATGTCGGTCTGTGGTGTTTCCGCAGCGATCGCAGCATCGGCAAGCTGCAAAGCCAAAAAAGAAGAACTGTCACTCGCGATCAGCATGTCATTGCTGTTCACCGTGGTGATGATGATTGTGATGCCGTTTGCAATCCAGTGGATTGGACTCGACCCAATCGTAGGCGGTGCATGGATCGGAGGGACTGTCGATTCAACCGGGGCGGTGACCGCGGCCGGCAAAGCGTTGGGCGAAGATGCTGAAAAAATTGCCGTGACCGTCAAAATGATTCAAAATATTTTGATCGGCGTCGCATCGCTTGGAATCTCGATCTACTGGGTCGCCCGCGTGGAACCGCAGAGCGAAGGCAAACCGGCGGGAATTGCCGAGGTATGGCGACGGTTCCCACGATTCGTGATCGGTTTTTTAGTGGCATCGATCGTGTTTACCCTGCTGAACGCCTACCTCGGAAACGGCGAGGAAATCATCAAGGCGACAACCAAACAAGCGACCAAGGGGCTTCGCAACTGGTTCTTCTGTCTGGCGTTTGTCAGCATCGGGCTGGATACTCGGTTTGCCGATTTATTGCCTCAGATCAAAGGTGGCAAACCGATGATCCTTTACGTGTGCGGACAATCTCTCAACCTCGTTTTGACGCTGGCGATGGCCTATTTGATGTTCGGGGTGCTCTTCCGTGATACGATTGAAGCGATGTTGGCCAAGTAGTGTGCTGTAAAAATGGCCCTGCAGCCCCGCCGCAACTCTTCACTGCAGTGATGCCCCGGAGACGAAAACAACATGGACCATCCCTCAACACCCGCACCGAATCCAACGCCCGGCCGACTTCGCTTGTTGGCGGCCGTCACCGTGCTGGGCGTGGTATGGTGCGTTGTCTTGCCCTGGGTAGGGACGACCCGCTACGTTAGACCGATGATCGAACACAACGAACGATGGGGAATTAATCCCACCGCTTTGTTCTATACCGATGTCGAAACGATGACGTATCGAGACCAGATGCTGCGACGCCCCCAAAAGTGACGATCGAAACGGTAGGACGGCAAACGGGTTTGCGGGTACACCGCGGGGCCGAAGCGGTTTAAATCTTGTGCACAGGCGTTTGCGATAACAACGATGCAACGAACACATACGATTTGCTTGATCATCCTGGCGACGATCGCCACCGGATTCAGCTTGGCGTATCTAAAAACGGTTCTACTGCCCTTTGTCATCGCGGCATTTATCGTGATTGGCTGTCGGCCCGTGCTGGAGTTTGCCGAACGCAAATTGCGTCTTCATCGCTTCCTTGCCTTCCTGGTTACCTTTTCGATCGGTGGATGCTTGTTTGCTGCGTTTGCCCTGCTGAGCTGGGTTTCGATCGCTGACTTGGCGGTTAATTCTGCGGCCTATGAACAACGCTTGAACAAAATCGCGATTTGGGTCGTTGACCATGTGCCGGACGCCTTCAATGTGGATGCGAACGCGTCCGAACGTCAAGGTGAGCGTTCGGATTCCGCAATCGCTAGTTCTGGCGAAGATTCCGGTGAAGCATTTTCCAAAACCGTGGGGGTGGCACGTGATCCGTCGGCGGCGCTACAGCGGTTGTTCTCGGAGTCGTCATGGCTTGTGAAACGCAGCATCATTGATGTCGCCAGCACGCTACCAAATCTGTTTTCGTACGCCGCCCTGGTGCTCATTTTTGTGTTCTTCTTGCTGTTAGAGAAATGTTCGGCACGTCCTATCCTAAGCAAATCGAATGAAACGCTGTCGATCGAGCAGCGGGTGATGGGCAAGTCCTTTGACGTCCGCCCGATCGTTTTGTTGTTGGGGATGATCTTTTTTGGATTAATCTGGGGAATCGTCGGAATGTTTTTGGAGACACTGATTGTTTCCACTTTGAAAACTGTGCTGCAGCAGAGTCAATCAGGCAAATCGATCGCTGAGCTGATGACCACACGATTCGATCCAGCGAGGAGCGTGAGATGATTCCGCATCTATCGGTCGCATGGGATGCGAGTGTTAGCCATCAAGACCTACCGTGGCAATCGTTAAGTTCGTGGGCGACAAGCTCGTCGCCGCTAAACGCGTGGCCTGTAACCCCAGAGAATGTGATCGCAGATGGCCCCCCTACATGTTGAAGCAACCGTCCGCGACTCGGTGCCACGGCGAGAGGGGGTGACCACGGTACTGTTAACCACGCTGAACGTCGTTGGCGTTTTGGTGGGGTATATGATCACGGTCGTGCTGGCGCGGCAATTGGCGCATGACGAGTTTGAGCAGTATGTCGGCGCGATTGCAACGCTGGGGTTGCTGGCATCGCTTGGCGAGGCCGGTTTTGGCAAATACGGTTTGCGTATTGTGCCAGTCTATGTCGCAGGATCACAGCCAAGTCCGTTGCGAGGCTACCTACGGTTTGCGTTCGGTGGCACGCTGGTGATGAGTCTGTTGGTCGGCACCGTGGTCGCGATGATCGAGACCCCCATGCTCGAGGAAGGCCATCGCAACGTGATGTTTTTGGCGATCGTGTCGTTGCCCGTGGTAGCCGCAGCCGGGGTGTCGATCGATTTGTTGATGGCACTTCAAATGGCCACGCGAGCGACGCTGATCTCGCGAGTCTTGGTTCCCTTGACCACATTGTGGTTGGTTGGACTGACCTCGATCGATTTCGGGATTACCCCGTTTCGCGCCGTGCTTTGTTTCTGTGTCGGCAGCATGGTCGGGCTGATCGTCGCAATGTCGCTACTGATTGGCCGCTCACGCCACTATGCCGAAAAGGCGACCGACACGTCCGTGCTATCCACTTGGGCAAGCGACAGTTTTTCGTACCTCGTGTTCTACTCGCTG
>NZ_JBFHFD010000101.1:0-17672 GCF_041583735.1 Novipirellula sp. | reverse complement strand
GCACCGCTCGCATTGGCGCGGGGTTTGCGAACCCAACCTGCTACAGGCGGTATCAGTGTCAGCCGAATACTCCTGTTCGGCTTGGGTCCATTTTCTTATTTGAAGGGTCTTTGTAATGCAGTTTCCGCAACGTCGCCAAGCTTTTACGCTCGTTGAACTTTTAGTCGTTATCGCCATTATTGGCGTTTTGGTCGGCTTGCTTTTACCTGCGGTTCAAGCAGCACGCGAAGCGGCACGACGAATGTCATGTTCAAACAACATGAAACAAATTGGGCTTGGTTTACATAACTACCACAGCGCATTTAACAAGTTTCCTTATTCCGCCGCCCAGGCGGGTTCGATTACCTCGGGCACCGCGATTCCTGGACAAACCAAGATCCGAAATCACCGTGGTTGGATGGGCGTGTTGCCGTACATCGAACAGCAAAACCTTTACGAAGAAATGGACACCTCAGCGTCCACCGGCGCTTACGTTCGTGACTCAGGTCAAAGTACATTGTCGGGCCCCAAACCAGGCGAACCAGGCAATGCCAATGACGTGGTGATCAGCACCGCGGTGCAGTCTTTCTTGTGTCCTTCGGATCCGAACCCGACGCATTACGCCACGACGTCCAGCACTTCCTATTCGATTTCGCCGGGAACCACGTCGCTCGAAGGGGCGTACACGAACTACGAGTTCAGCATTCGCCGAACATCATCGACCGCGGCGAAGTGGAGCCAAGACGATCTATTGACTCGTCGCATGTTTGGCATGGACGATTCGTCTCGCATGAGAGACATTCTTGATGGTACCAGCAACACGGTTGCGGTCTGCGAAACGCTTCGCGGTGTGCACGATGGTGTGCCGCAGACCTGGGGATACACCAAGTGGGTCGGCAACGGTGTCGATTTGGCTTATAGCTTGGGAATCAATAATTTGCTGTGTTGTGCTTGGGATTCCGTGCCTTTTCAACGAACGCGTCAAGCAAGTCGTTTGAGTGCTTGGTCCACCGCCGGCAGCGTGCATCCAGGCGGTGCTCAATTCACGTTGGCAGACGGATCGGTTCGGTTCATCAGCGAATCGACAGAAATTTCCATCCTGCAGCACTTGGCCTACATCGGGGATGGGGAAGTCATCGAAGAGTTCTAAAAAAAAATGCGTTGGTTGCATCGAATCACGCGGCCACCAATGATCTCGGTGACCGCGTGAAGCGAATTTCGGCTCATCGCTGTGATTTGCATTGCGACGCAATCTAACAGTGCCACCGGAGCCAATAGTGTTGCGGTAGCCAACAAGCCTACTGCACCACAACCGCTTCCGAAGTCGATGTCATATGACGATCGGCATCACGGCAACATGCGGCTACTGATTACGATTAACACGGCTCGCATCAGAGCCGTGTCCTTCCTTGGCGTGTTCGTTTTATTCCTCCCATACAGTCCTCGAGGACATTAGAAAATGCAGATATTCAATCCACTCACTTGCAGCGTTGCCGTTTTGATCCTTGCCAGCATCGGCTGTGGCAGCAGCACAACGTATGACGTCGTTGCAGCATCCGGAACCGTGATGTTGGACAACAAACCGATCGAGGGTGTGTCGTTGACGTTGATTCCTCAGGCCGGGATCAAGGGACGCGGCGGCTATGCAACAAGTGCCTCCGATGGCACGTTCACCTTGCAATCGGCTCCCGAGGTGATGGGGGTCGTTCCAGGCAACTACATGGTGCTGTTCCGCAAGTATGCGATGCCCGATGGCTCGCCAGTGCCCCCGGGCACGTCGGCGGCCGATGCAAACTTGATCAACCAATTGCCAGAGATTTACAGCCATCCCGAGAAATCACCGATCTATGCAACGATTCCCGCAACGGGCCCCGAAGGATTATCGTTCGAATTGAGTTCACGAACTGGCAAACGTTAGCGAGTCGCTACGTTTGAAGAAAGGCTAAAAAAGCGAGGGACACAAAAAACGAGTCCTCCGATCGCGACGAGATCCCCGGTCGGTTCATCCGACTGGAGGATCATCGTTGTGAATGCGGCACCCCGTCTTTTCGATTGCAATAGCGATCCGGAACACACCGTTGTTCCCATCTCGGCGAACTCGCAACGTTACGGTGCTACGTCCGGACGCCAGCCATCTCGCGGCACTCTGCTGCACATTTTTTACATGCGGTCGCGCATTCTTGGCAATGATCCATGTCGTGCTGGCCGCATTCTTTGGCGCACGCCTCGCAAACTTCGGCCAGCAACTCACAGGCTTTTGCACTGAATTGCGAATCGCGACTGATCAGCGCTGCGGTGGACCAGCAAAGCGTCGCACAATCGCGGTCGGTGCGAATGCAATCGGCCATCTTCTTGACATCCTTTTCGCCCAGGCATGCCTCGGCACAATGCTCACAGGCTTGCGCACAATCGAGACAGGCCTCGATACAACTGGAAAAACGTTGGTTACTCATCGTTACTCTCCATAACGGGGTCGTGGTTCAATCAACAACCGCCATGTGCCCCGTTCACGTGGCTGTGTTTGTCAAAGCACGATCAATGTCGATCGACCGGCCATGTTCGATTGATCATTAACGAACGAAGCGGTCCCAGGATCCATACGATTCGGTAATCTTGCCTCGCGGAATCGTCAGGATCAGCACGAGGATCCCGAGCACGCTGCTTGTGATTGCAAACCCCGTGGTCGCCGAGTCGACCAACCAGGGGCCGACGATGACGGCGAGTGCCAACAACACGTTTCCATAACGTCCGATGCGAATCACTTCTCCCATGGCGATCACGGAAACGGTCACGATCAAGGCGCCACCGAGATGCCCAATATCGGCCGCGGTCGTTTTGATATCGATTCCGAACCACGTGGGCGCGAGCATGATCCCGACGCCCAATGCAGTACAAACCACCAAGGTCCAAGGAAAACTCATTCCCCAAATCGAAGCTTTCAGTAGCTGCCACGGTTTCTCGGGCATATCGAGCAGCTCAGGGGATCGCTTGTCCGCGGTACACCCGTCCGCTTTGCCGCCTTTCCAAAAAATCGCCCACAGCGATCCACCGCGATCGCCACGCTGTTTAGCTTGGCGAACATGTTGAAACATCGCGACCACTTCATCCACCTCTAACGGAATCATCGGCAACATCACCAGCGCCGCCAACAAACACATCGCGCACCAATGATGCACCAGCACGGGTTGGGAAATCACCAGAACGATGTGCGTCAGTCCCAGCGGGATGACCAAGATGCCAAAGAACGCGACCATCCACGGCATCGTTCGCCAACGCGAGGGGCTTCCCATGTACCCCATCATGAATTCAAAGGTATACGACGCAACACCAAGTCCACCATCAGAGATCGGCCACATGTGCGACATCTTTGAATTGAGCACCTTCTTGCTTCCACTTTCAAATCCAAAGAACGGATCCCAAACAAAATCGATGTACCCGAGCTGAAACATCGCCAGATAACGCGAGACGACAAAGCCGACAAAACCGGTCGCGATCATCACCCAACGCTGCGGCCAACTCGATGGGTTGTAACTCCAACCGGGCGGGGTCGGCGGACCATGCTGCATGTACATGATCATATTGGGCATCCCGGGAATCAGGATCGTTAATGCCATCACTAAGATGCCGACCAACGAATCGTTGACATACGAGGCGGCTGTGGGTGCCCAAAACAGAATCGGAGCAAACGTCAACCAGATCCCGACAAAACAACATGCCCACAGACTGTAGGGACGATTGGGGGTAAGCGAACGCCATCCCAAAATTACTAACAACAACCCCGAGATCATGTCGCTGACAGTCATCAACCAAGCACGCAATTGGCGAAGCTCGACCGTCGATTCCTCGGCAAACCAGGGTCCCCGTCCACCACTGGGGTCCACCCACAGCGATTCGTTCAGGTATCCGAAATTAAAGGGTGCCAAGATTAACCAGATCCCCAACATCGGCAGCGTCCAATAGATCCACAGCGTTTGCTTGTGGTGCATCTTCAGCATCGCCAGCCGATCATCACGACTCATCTCGTGCCCACCGCTATGCCCACCGCTGTGGTCCACTCGGTGATTCGGTTCGCGATCCCGCTGGTCGTGCTGCCCCTTTTTCATTGCCATTTCGGCCATCGGACGCGAGACGCCGCGGGATCCCATCATGCCATGCTTGGGTTGGTCGCTCATCGTACAGACTGGTCTATCGGTTGGGGTTTGGAGCTTGGAAGATTGCATCCAATACGCCAGACCACGCAAAACGAACAGGATGCCCGATAAAACAAGCAAACTGGCAAATACCATGCCAGGGTATCGACTCGGCGGATGAGATAGAGACAAACCGGCAACATGATCGTTGACATCCCATCACACTCAGTCGTGCGATGGCGGCGATCCTTCTCGGCCGTGATAGGCCGGGGGAACATAAAAATTGACGGTCTTTAGCGGACTGTCGCCAAGATTAATAATCTCGTGGGTTTCATTCTGCTCGATCAACAACAGTGTCCCTGATTTCAGCGAATAGCGTTTGTCTTGAACCACGGCCTCTCCTTCACCAGAAACCACATACAGCCATTGATCGCTGTTTTCATGTCGATTGTCGGGTCCGCCTGTGGTATCGCCTTTAGCAAGCACCATCACCGCCGCCTGAGAACGCTCATTCCCTGCGACGACATGAAAATTTGACAAGAACTCGAGTTGTCGGCGTTGCATCGGTGAGGCTCCGTGTGAGATCCAATGGAAAAGGATGCAGTGGAAATTTGCGTACTTAGTGAGAGGACGCCTCCGCCGCATCCTTTCGCTTGCCTAACGAACCGCTTGTCGAAACGCCGACGCGGTCCAATGCGTCAAGCGACGACGCATTCTTCGTCAGCACCGACAACGAGCCTTCGGTTTCAATCACGACAGCGTCGACTTCGCTAGGTTCAGCGGCTCCGTGTTGACGCATCGCCGCAAGCACTTCCTCTTGCGAAACACGTTGTTTCTGCATCGCATCGGTCAGAAATTGCCCTTGGAAAAAGATCAATGTGGGCTGAGCTTTGATCAACGCTTGATACTTGGGATAGCGAACCGCCAGAAACGTGTTGATTAACTGCAGCAGCACGAGCAGTCCCAGTGCAAGCCCCCCTTGAACGAGCGAAACTTGGCTCGAGGTCAAAATCGAAGCGAGGGTCGATCCAAATGCGACCGTCACGACCAAATCAAACGCATTCATTTTCGAGAGCGTGCGTTTGCCACTGATGCGAAGCAAGAAGACAAGGGCGAAGTAGGATAGCGTTCCCAGAACGAGCGTCCGAATCACAGGCGCCCAACCGTCGAAGATCATTTTGAAGCCGATGTCACTCATGGCGATTCAACGGATGCATTTTCCATGCCCAAAGTCGCCCGACGTCTCCGACGTCGGAGGAGTACATTCCGACGTCGGAGACGTCGGGGGATTTTATTGTACTATTTTGAAAACTAGATCCATTGATAGACCAACAGTCCGGCAGTCGCTAGCGAGAAGGCGATTGCAAGCATCGCGATCAGACCATCACGTGCGAGGATCGCCAGCCCAAATGCGGTGATCGCGGCACCCGCCACATTGGCACTCATCGGCACCACTTCCATTACCGGTGTCGCTGCAGCAATCACAATACAGACGGCCGCAATCACATAGATGCCTGCATGGTCAACGAGATACGTGTAGCGTTCTTTGGACCACCGATCTAAAAACCGAGCGGGCTTTCGCAACCAACCGATCGTCTTGGTGACTTTGCTACGATTCACCTTGCGATCCTCTAACCAACCTGGGATCCAAAAATGATCGCGTTTCATCACAACTTGAACACTGCCCAAGATCACGATCAAACCCATCATCACGGGGACGCCAGGGATGTCGCCAATCACGGGGGCGACCATGATCAAACCGGGTAACAACAATATAGGTGCGAAAGAGTGCTTACCCAGGCGGTCCATCACGTCGCCTATCGAGACTTTGGATTCGTCCTCGGCCGCCGATGCAACACGGTCCAGCACACCCTGTAGATCGTGAACCTCGCCCTCACTCGATTGCCCGCCATCGGATTGCTTCTGGTCGGACTGACTTGGGTTACGCGAGTCCCGCGACACCGGCGATGACGAAGCCGAGTCGCTTTCATTCGATGACGGACTTTGATGCACCGTAAAATCGCTCATCCGAGTACCTTTCTCTCGCTCGAAACTGGACGCACAATAACCGCTGCGGCAGTGGATCGACCAAGCCTCGTTACCTTTGATTTCGCACCACCTTTGATTTCGCACCTTTAATTTCGCAATGGGTATCTCAATCCTCAAAGCGATGACGTTCCAAAACATAGCGTAGGCTTCCAGCCCTGGAGCCCCCATCGAACCCAGGCTGGAAGCCAGGCCCAGGCTCGAACCCAGGCTGGAAGCCTAGGCTACTTTTAATTCTGCATACGATGTGCCAAAGAAGTTTAATAAAAATGTGGACAACACATTCGCGATGGGTACGCCAATTGCCATCTCATTGTTTTGCAAAATGCATTGAATGCTCACAATCGTCGATGCGGCGAGTGCGTACCGTTTGATGGAAACAGAGATCGAGGAAGCGTGTCATGAACCGTGAATGGTTAACGACTTACCTAAATGATCATCATGCCGGAGCGATTGCAGCGACCGATGTGATCGATCGACTGATCGACGAGAACCGTGGAGAACCGCTGGGCGATTTTGCCATCACTCTGTTGAGCGAAATCGAGCAAGACAAGGCGGAACTCGAGGAACTGATCAAGCAATACGACGCCATGCCTGGGGTGGTCAAGCAAGCGGTCACATGGGCCGGTGCCAAGATGACAGTGCCAAAGTTTGGCCGAGCGATGGCAGGCGATTTCGGAAACTTTCAAGCCCTCGAATTCCTCTCGCTGGGCATCCTTGGCAAACGTGCACTGTGGCGGATGCTGCAAACATTAAGCGATCCGGAATTGCTTAGCCTCGACTACGGACGGTTAATCGAGCGAGCCGATTCGCAATTCCAGCAGGTTGAACAGTGGCGAATCCGTACCGGCAGCATGGCAATCAATCGCAGGACGGCAGTCTGATTTCCGTAGCCAAGTGGATCATTGTTTACAGGACAATGTCCGCGGTAAAGCGATCGTCGAATGATTGGTGCCTGAATCGGATGACTACTTTGTGCTAAAGCCAATGCATTCGGCATTCTACGGCACGACGCTGGATATCTTGCTAAAGAACTTAGGGGTCAACACGTTGGTGATTACCGGAGTCGCCACCAACATTTGCATCTTGTTCACGGCTAACGACGCCTACATGCGTGACTATCGACTCTGGATCCCCAACGATTGCGTGGCCGCCAACACCGCCACTCTTTCCGAAACAGCGCTTGAGCAGGCGAGAACGGTGCTAAAGGCCAATACATCGAACTCTGGCGAGTTGGACTTAGAGCAACTTGTGTGAAAGCTCGCTCACTGCCGGATCACCTGTCGCTACAAACGGAAGCGGATCGGCAACACTTCCTCGGACGCAACCGGATGCCCGTACCGTTTCGCAGGCTGGCCCTGCCACGCCTGGACCGCTTCGACCGCCGCGCGGTCCAATGATCCATGCCCGCTGGAATCCACAATTTCGACCCGCTCGACTCGCCCCGTTTCGTCGATCATCAGCTTTAACTTGACCGTACCTTCCAATCGACGAGCGACCGCGTCAGCAGGATATTGCGGTGGCGCGTTGGCCGAAAAATCGGCGGGAGTCCGATCGGAGATCCCCGCCATTTGTTCCATTGGATTCATCGAAACGCTGGGGGTGAATGCCGCCGTCGGTGGTTGACGAGGACGCTTCGCGGCGACATCCGTCACGCTCGGCAGCTCGCGTTCGGGTTGCGATCGGCGTACCCGCGAAACGGAAGCATCGGTGGGCACGTCGGGCACTCGCAACGGCGTCGGAACGACCGTTTTAGCGATTGTAGATTGCCGATCGCGTGAGACGTCGTCCGCCAGCCTGTCCTCGACCACAGGTTCGGCAACAAGAGTTTCCCGTTCCGGTTCAAGCGGCACAGGTTCGAGCGGCACAGGTTCAAACGAAACGGGCGACGCCGACGGCATCATCATACTCAGCTGAACGGTGACCACGTGCGAATCACCCTGCAGCGAGAAACGATCGATAACTGTCATCGGAACAGCACAAATCGCCGCCACCGCGGTGGCGTGCAGGACAAGGGAGAATCCCGTCGATCGTACAAATAGGCTAATGTCTTTCACTTCGTTAAGTATAACTTCCCCGAGGCGGTCAAGCGAAGCCTGTACATTTCGCTGCCATGTTCGATCCAAACCTCGCGACTCCCTTGTAGTAGTTCGGATGATGGAATGATCTTCGGAAACGATTCCAAGGATGGGCAATGGGACGGGGCGGCGGGCGGGGCCTGCGCAGCCGCGGGCGGGACTTGCGCAGCGGCATCGGAGGGTTCAGAATCGGTCACGGATAATTCGGCGATGGCACTCGAAAGAGGATTCAAAAAACGGGGCAAAACACCGGCAGGATCACCGTCCGGCTGCGAAGCCCCCTCCTTAGCACGGGGCGTGCCAAACGATGGACTACGCGGCGGCGATACTCAAAACTGGCGTTAATCCAGGCCATTTGGGGTTTTACCGAGATCGAATCGACGCTGAAAGCGACGGATTACCCATCGCCCCAGGCGAAGTTTTCACCGTCATTTCCGACAAATTCGCTGACGGTCATTCGCACTACGTTGACTTTGCCGGTGCCAAAGAAAGGTGATGGAGCAATCGAAGCGAATGCACCGATGAAACGGGATAGCTCAATCAAAGCGATTGCAAGCGTCTAGCCTTGTTGCCACGGCCAATGCATCGTTTGTGAACCAAGGATACTGCTGCTGTGAAACGGATTTCACGACTCGCCCTCGCAATGCTGCCGCCGCTGGGCATGTTCAGCATGGGCACAATTGGATTTAGTGAGGACAAAGGGATCGAGGCGACCACGCATCCATCCATCACCTTGGCAACGCTGTTGCAACAGGACGAGCAGGCCACGTTGCCGGAAATCGAAGTTCGGCCGCCCGACGTTCCCGCGACTCCCGAGTCGCCAGCCGACATCAATAGCCCTTCGTCACCCCCCCCAGGCGTCCCAGAAACCGAGGCATCCGCGAACGAGGCGTTTGTGCCGTCAGCGGACGATTTCGGCACGCCTCCGGCGCCCCCTTCAGACAATACGCCATCACAAGCAGACGCCACGAACGAAGCGTTTTTTAACGAATCGTTTCCCTCGCTAAGCAATCAGATGTTTGGCGGTAGCGTCAACAACCCAACGGGACTGAACAGCATCGTGCGTGGTGAGTCGGACATTTTCAAAACGCCCCAAATGGCGACCATCATCGATCGCGCTACCCTCGATCGACGACAAGCGACGACAATGTACCGGGCGTTGCATGAGGAAGTCGGCGTCACGCTGCAACAAACCAGTAACGGGCAATTGTCACCGTTCATTCGCGGTTTGACCGGTCAACAAATTCTGGTCCTCGTGGACGGCATTCGCATGAATACCAGCATCCTGCGACCGGGACCGAACCAATATGCCGCCACGATCGATCCAGGGTCGATCGAACGCATCGAAGTCATTCGCGGCGCCGAATCGGCGATGTGGGGCAGCGATGCGATCGGGGGCGTGATCAATGTCGTCACGCGATCCGCAGACCCGCTACGTGGCGATTACTTCAGCCCTCAGTTCAGTCAAATCTACAGCACCGCCGAAGCATCGTCGTACACCCGCACTGGCTTCAGCGGCTGGTATGGAGCGACCGGAATCACCGGAGGCATCTCATACCTGGATGTCGGCAATGTCGATGTCGGAGGCGACTTTGGGCGTCAACCGGCGACCGACTACACCCAGTACGCGGGCGACATCAAACTGCAACGAATGCTTAACGAAGATTCATTGTTGACAGTCGCGCTGCAACATTTCGAGCAACAAGATCTAAAACGCAGCGATCGCTTCCTGCCGTTTGTGCTCGGCCCCGCATCCGATGGAAGCGTGCCGACGCAGCGTCCCACGGTGTTTGATCCACAGCAACGCGATTTGATCTACGCACGACTCGAAGGGCTTGCCGCAGACGACTTGTTTTTGGCCGATGCATACTCGTTGACGTTATCAGGTTCTCGCACCAAAGAAGCAAGCGTGGTCGATCGCTATGCGAGTAACGACCCGACGGCTGAACCGACACGGCGAGAAATCGGTGAGTTCGACGATCTCGGTTGGGGCGTGTCACTTTCCGCGGTCAAAGGCATCGGCGATTTCGGCAAATTGACGTACGGAACCGATTTTTATGCCGAATCGATCAACGCCGAACGAGTCCGCATCGACAATCCCACGTCACCTGGAGCAACGCCAACAGTAACCGATCCTCAGTATCCTGATGACTCCGAAGCAGATCGTGTGGGTGCGTTTTTGTCATGGAACGTACCGCTAACCGAACGACTCGATGCAACGACGAGCGTTCGTTACGAGAACATCAACGTCTCGGGGACGCCCAACTTCGACACGCTCGGGCCCACCTATTTTGAACGCTCGTATCAGGATTGGATCGCCAGTGTTGGGTTATCGTATCGGTTGACCGAAGAAGTGCGATTGGTCGGCGGCGTGTACGAAGGTTTCCGTGCTCCGACGATCGATGATTTGACGGCAAACAAAACGTCGCTACAGAACAATGTCTCGGTGCCTTTGGTGGGCAACCTTTCAGTTCAAGCCGAGCATAGTTACACATACGAGGTCGGGCTGAAATACAACGACGACCGATTGCGATTGCAGCTGATCGAATTTTGGACCGATTTTGACAGCATCCTGGCTCGCGAAGCGATCGGCGGCTCGGACTTCCTGACCAACCAAACCGCGTACCTAAACGGTACCGAACTGAGCGGCGAATACATGCTGTATCGCAACTTGTCACTGTACGGAAACTTTGCCTACACCTACGGACAACTGACCACGACGGATGAACCAATTTCGCGGATCCCGCCGACCCAGGGAATTTTGGGACTGCGTTTGACTGTTCCTGAACCGCGAGCCTATTTCGATGTCTACACCTGGATGGTGCGTCGTGCCGATCGTTACAACAACGCGAACCTTGGTGATGTGCGGTTCATCCCAGGCGGGACTCCGGGTTACGCCACGCTGAATGTGCGGACAGGCCGATCGTTCGGCGAGCGGAACCAGCACCAAGTCTCGCTATCGCTGGAAAACGTCACCGACAAGTACTATCGAGTGCTCGGCAGCGGCGTCGACGGCACCGGTTTCAACGCGGTGTTTGGTTACCAGTACGCGATGTAACTTGCTTTACCTCGCCAGTAACTTGCTTGGGGAAGGGCGGAACGAGCGGAGCAAGTTCACCGATGGGCATCGCACTGTTCGAGATAACACCGTGCAAGTTCAGCGTCACCAGCCCTCCCCGAAAATCTCGCTATAGGCTCGATTTTCGGCCCTCCCGACGCTGTTGGGAGGGTGAACCTTGCTGGACACTCCAAAACGCCGCCGCTTACGGCATGCAACTTGCATACGGGTAGAGGGTATACGACGTATTGCCGAACTGACATGCTGAAAGAGCCTCGATGTCTACCTCTCAAATCACCGCCATGGATCCTGTTTGTGGAATGACGGTCAATCCGAGCGATTCGCTACGCAGCGAGTACGACGGAAAACCGTATTTCTTTTGCAGCCAAGGCTGTCAAAAGAAATTCGAGGCGGACCCGGCAGGGGTGTTGGCAACGCGCGCCGAGAAAGAGGCTGCAAAGAAACATGCCTCTGCAAGCGAATCATCCTGCTGCCATGGTTCGGGGTCCCCCAAGAGCCCTGCGGCCGACAAGCCGACTGATCCGGGGGCGGTCTACACCTGCCCGATGCATCCGGAAATCGAGCAAGTAGGGCCGGGCGACTGCCCTATCTGCGGCATGGACCTAGAGCCCAAGTTTGTCGACATGGCCGACCATGGCGATGACCAACAGTACGCCGATATGAAGCTTCGCTTCTGGGTCGGCGTTGTCTTGTCCGTGCCGCTGTTGGTGATCGCGATGGGGCCGATGGTCGGGCTGCGGATCAGCGATTGGATGTCTCAAACCGTATTTGCCTGGTTGCAATTGGCACTGGCCACACCGGTCGTGTTTTGGTGCGGCTGGCCATTGTTGGTTCGCGGCGTCAAGTCATTTCGCAGCATGAATTTGAACATGTTTTCACTGATCGCGGTGGGAACGCTGGCGGCTTACCTGTTCAGCCTCGTGGTCGTCCTGTTGCCTGGCGTGATTCCCGAGGCCTTCTTCGAAAACGGGGTGCCGCCACTGTACTTCGAGGCGGCTGCAGTGATCATCACGCTGGTGTTACTTGGTCAAGTACTGGAGCTTCGCGCACGGCAGCAAACCGGCGGTGCGATCCGTGAATTAATGCAGTTGGCTCCCGAGACGGCGCACCGATTGACTGACGACGGCGAAGAAGAAGTCTCGCTCGATTCGGTACACAAAGGAGATCGCTTGCGAATCCGACCCGGCGAAAAAGTCCCGGTCGATGGCCGCGTCCTCAGCGGCAGCAGTAGTGTGGACGAATCGATGTTGACAGGCGAACCGATCCCCGTGCAGAAATCCGAAGGGGACGAGGTCACCGGGGGAACGCTCAACCAAACCGGTGCCCTCGTGATGGAAGCGGTCGGGGTGGGTGGCGATACGGTGCTGAGCCGGATCGTGCAAATGGTCGCCGATGCTCAGCGAAGTCGTGCCCCGATTCAAAAGCTGGTCGACGTCGTGGCTCGCTATTTTGTGCCCGCGGTAATCGTTTGTTCGATTTTGGCGTTTGTCGGTTGGGCGGTGTTCGGCCCCGAACCTGCACTAGCGCACGCCTTTGTCGCCGCCGTTGCCGTGTTGATCATTGCTTGCCCTTGCGCGTTGGGATTGGCCACGCCGATGTCGGTGATGGTCGGGGTCGGCCGTGGTGCCAAAGAGGGCGTGCTGATCAAGAATGCAGAAGTGCTGGAGGTGATGGAAAAGGTCGACACGATCGTCGTCGACAAGACGGGCACGTTAACCCAAGGCCGACCGGAAGTGACCGCAATCGAAACGTTTGGCGGAACAGGTGAGCTAGAGATTTTGGCCTTGGCCGCCGCCGTGGAAACACAAAGTGAACATCCGCTCGCTCAAGCGATCGTGCGACGTGCGAAACAGGACAACACAGCAGCACACGATGCGACCGAGTTCAGCAGCATCACTGGCGGTGGCGTTCGAGCCCAAGTCGATGGACACGACGTGATCATCGGAAAGGCTGATTTGCTGATCGAACAAAACGTCGATGGCGTCGAAGCGGGGCGTGCGCAGGCGACGAAGCATCAAAGCGAAGGAGCGACGGTGATCTTTGTCGCCGTCGACGGTCAGTTGGCCGCGCTGATGGCGATCACCGATCCGATCAAACCGAGCACGCCGGCGGCTCTAGAAACGCTGCATGAGCTGGGACTGAAGGTCGTGATGCTCACAGGCGATGCAGAACCTACGGCGAAAGCGGTCGCCACCAAGCTGGGCATCGACGAGTTTCATGCAGGGGTTTCTCCCGAAGACAAACACGCCTTTGTCCGTCGGCTAAAAAGCGAAGGCAAAATCGTGGCGATGGCAGGCGATGGGATCAATGATGCCCCGGCACTGGCCGAAGCAAATGTGGGCATCGCGATGGGAACCGGCACCGGCGTCGCGATCGAATCCGCAGGCGTCACCTTGGTCGGTGGTGACCTTCGCGGCGTCGCGGCGGCGAGCAATCTAAGCCGCAAAACGATGAGCAACATTCGCCAAAACTTGTTCTTTGCGTTCATCTACAACGCCCTAGGAATCCCGGTTGCCGCCGGCCTGCTGTACCCGTTCTTTGGGATCTTGCTGAGTCCGATGATCGCCGCTGCGGCAATGAGTTTCAGTAGCGTGTCGGTGATCACCAACGCACTGAGACTGCGTGCCGCGAAACTAATATGACACCGGACCGCGTTGGCACAAAGTTCGCGGGAGTTGGTTTTGGGCGTTCCGCTTTCAAGCTTCCTAATCCGCACAAACGGAATTTTCTTGCGTGAACGCACTCGAATGGTTAAGACCACATGTACCCAGGGTGGGTATCGCTCCGATACCGTTCTACGGGCAATGATGCCATACAGGGCGGATCAAGGAGCAGAGCAAAGTGAAACGACGTTTTTCGAAATCTCGCATGTTATTGGCACTCGCACTGACCGGATCCGCATCGCTGGCGTCGGCCCAGCGTCCGGATCCAGGAAAAACGTTTGTCCCTCCGCCGCCGGTCCCCGAGGCTCCCTACGGATTGAGCGATCTGGACGCAGCCGGTCCGCTGTTCCCTCACGAACAACTTGTCGATGACGCCTATTCAATGACGCCGCCTCCGGTTGTCGTCGATGGCTCAGTGGTTGACAACGCAGTACCGCAAGACGTTCAAGCCGCCGGTTACACGTTGAGTGATTTTTTAGCGATCGCTGCGCAGAACAATCCAACCATTCGCCAAGCTCGGCTGCAAATCTCAGGCGAAACAGCCAAGGCACTGCAAGCTGGCCTATATCCCAACCCCACGCTGATGTACAGCGGCGAGCAAATCGGAGTGGACGTGCCCGGTGACAAAGATTCGCCTGGCGAGTTCCAAGGGTTGATCGTGGAACAGCGTTTTGTCACGGCAGGCAAACTGCGTCTGAGTCGTGAAAAGTACATGCGACGGGCGCACGTGACCGAACATCTCGCCATCGCTCAGCAGTTTCGCGTTTGCAACGATGTGCGAAGGCTTTTCTATCAAACGCTCGCCGCCAGCCAGGTGTTGGAACTGCGTCGCGAGCTATTGAAGACAGCCGAAGACGGCGCGGTGACCGCACGTGAATTGTACAACCAAGGCCAAGCTACCCGTCCCGAAGTTCGGCGTTCCAATATCACACTGCAGCGAGCTCGGTTGGATGTATTGACCGCCGAAAATCATTATCGAGAACAGTTCCGGCGACTGGTTTCGCTCGTCGGTGTCGACTTTACCGTGGCGTCGGTGTCGGGATCATTGATGCCCGAAACCGCTCCCCTTTCCTACCAAGAAGCGTTGTCAACCTTGCTTGCCGAAAGCCCGGAACTGATGGCGGCTCGGGCCAAACTTGCGGGCGACCGAGTCACGCTGCAACGTGAACGCGTCGAGTGGGTCCCCGATATCGTGGCTCGCGGTGGATCGGGTTACAACTTCGACGCCAAAGAAACGGTGGCGGTTGCCGAGGTCGCGATCGAACTGCCAGTGTTTGACCGCAACCAAGGCACGATTCGCCAGGCGCAGGCGGATCTGATACGTCAACAAGAGGAAATCCGCCGCATCGAACTTGATTTGCAGCAACGTTTAGCGACCACCTATCAACAGTACCTGACGTCGCTTCAGATCGCCACCGAATACAATCGCGTGATTATCCCCGAAGCGGAAATGGCTTACGAAGAACTGCTGGAAAGTTACAAGGACAACCGCGTCGATTGGCCTGATGTCTTGTCCGCACAACATGACTTGTTCGATGCACGATTGACGCAGATCCAACAGCTCGAGATGGTTCGTAGCAACGAGGTGCTCGTTCGTGGATTCATGCTCGAAGGCGGCTTGCAAGCAGCTCAAGGACCAACGCCTCCAGGCCATATCGATGCGACTCCGAAGCCGCGGTAGGGTGAGGGGGAAATGAGGAGTGAGGAGTGAGGAGTGAGGAGTGAGGAAAGTGGACGAAGGGAATCGATGAAGTTTTATTTTGCAACCCAGAGATTTAACCCATGTCGAACCACGAAGCTCGTCGCCAATTCTTGAAAGTCGGATCGCTGGCAGCCGCCGGCGGACTGTTGGCGGGCGCTGCCAACGCTCAAGCACCGATGGACACAAAACCGATGCCGATGTCCGACGGGCATGCTGGGCACGCCAATCACTCGGAAAAGCCTCATCCCCAAGTCCCTGCGGACTCGGATGTCAAAGCGGAAATGGATGGCTTTTCTCGCTTCAAACCCAGTCGCGGCAACGATCCCGATTCGGATTATTACCTTGGCAAATTGATGCCAGGCTTTCGCAGTGCCGCGGCGGGTCCGGCTCCGTTCGTCGCACCGGATCTTGATAAACTGCCATGGAAAATGGTGCGGGGTGCAAAAGAATTTCACTTGGTGCCGATGGCGGTCGAGCGAGAGTTTCTGCCTGGCTACAAGATGAATGTCTACGGCTACAACGGCAGCATGCCAGGCCCTACGATCGAAGTGAACCAGGGCGATCGGGTGCGGATCGTGGTAACCAATGAACTGCCCGAAGCCACGACAACGCACTGGCACGGATTCGAGTTGCCGGTCCAGTACGATGGCAGCGAAACGTTGACTCAGAATCCGATCGAACCGGGCAAATCATTTGTCTACGAATTCGATGTGCACGAAGAGGGGACGTTCTTTTATCATGCCCACGTCCCCATGCAAGAAGCGTTTGGAAGCGTCGGTTGGTTCATCGTGCATCCTCGCAAAGTGTTCGATCCGCCGGTGGATCGCGACTTTGGCTTGATCTTTCAGAACTTCTTTATCGAGCCGACGCAAACCATTGCCGACAGTTGGCGGATGGATTGGAATTGGCATACGATCAATGGCCGTAGCGGTCCCTACACCACACCGCTGGTCGTCAAACATGGCGAACGAGTTCGGGTTCGCTTGCTCGATTTTTCTCCGATGCAACATCATCCGATTCATTTGCATGGGCACACGTTTTGGGTGACGGGACACGAAGGGGCTCGGATTCCCAAATCGGCCTGGATCCCTCGCAACACCGAGTTGGTGGGGATCGCCCAAGCATCGAATTTCGAGTTCATCGCCAACAACCCAGGCGACTGGATGTTCCACTGTCATATGGTTCACCACATGATGAATCACATGACGCGGCAAGTTGGTCCCCGGATTCGCAAGGGCGTTTCGGTCGACCGCTATTTGGCGAACTATTCCAACCGCCCCCGTGTGGATGCGACTCGCGAGGATCCCGGGTTTGATACGCCGGGATATCCGCAAGAAATGAAAAGCATGAATATGTCCGATGCAATGATGGACACGATCTGGAGTCGTCGCGAAGTCCAAGGCATGCGGGCGATGTGGCCAATGTCGATCATGGGGCTAATGACTGCACTCCGAGTGCTGCCGGAGGATCTCTACCACAAGGTGATGGAGACCGACGAAGAGATCCCCAAAGGAAGTATATTCGAGGAAATCGTGCGACGCTTTGGTGACCCATCGACCTACCAATCCGGGCACAATCGGGGGATGCACGGCATGGAGATGTAGATTGCCATCATGTCCACTGCCGGATTGAGTTTGGCTGAGTACAATGGGCTTTTACCCAAACGAAATGTCCCCGGCTTCGCTTCGTGCGTAAGACTCTGATTTGCCATGCTTGATGACGAAGAAAAAAAGAAGTTAGCCAATCGCCTTCGGCGGGTCGTAGGACAAGTCGAAGCGGTGTCGCGGATGATCGAAGAAGATCAGTACTGTGTCGATATTTTGATGCAATTGTCCGCCGCCACCGGCGCGTTAGGCAAAGTGGGACAAATCGTGCTCGAGCAGCATTTGAAAAGGTGTGTCACCGAGGCCATCGAAAATGGAAACCCAGCAGATCGAGACGAGAAGCTGGAAGAATTGATCAAGCTGTTCCGCAAATACGCAGGGGTCATTGATT
>NZ_JBFHFD010000100.1:0-17702 GCF_041583735.1 Novipirellula sp. | reverse complement strand
CCATCGCGAAGACCGCGGTCGTCTGCAAACATAAGGTGAATGGGGGAGCGTGCTTCGAGCGGTTCGCCGCGAAGTAGCGGTTGCAGCGAGACTCCCGAAACGGGACGCAACGTTCGGCCCTCGCGTGATTCAGGAATGTTGGCTTTGGCAAGATCCGCTAGCGTTGGCAAAACGTCGATCAAGTGAGCTGGTTGCTGGATCATGCTGCCCGAATCAAGCTTCAAACCCGCTGGCCAGTGCACAATCGCAGGAGTCGAAATGCCCCCTTCGAATTGGTTTTGCTTGTAGTAGCGAAACGGGCTATTGCGAGCCCAGGCCCAACCGGTTGAATCACCGAAGGAGACGTTCGCACTGGTGGGCTCGACATCCAATCGAGCCGGTTTTCGATCGTAGGGGCACGCACCGTTGTCCGAGACGAACAAGATGAAAGTGTTTTCGAGTTCGTTGTTTTTCTTTAGATCGGCGACCAAGCGGCCAACCTCTTGATCGACGCGATCAATCATTGCCGCAAGCGTGGTCATGCGATTGGCTTCGTAGTCGCGTTTCCACTGTTCGAGATCATTCCACGCCGGAATGTGTTCAGGCCGAGGGCTCGGTTCGAGCGATTCAGGCAATGCCCCAAGCTGGATCTGCTTGGCGATTCTCGCGTCACGTACCGCGTCCCAGCCTTGGTCGTATTTGCCTTGGTACTGTGTGTAGTCTTCGGGTAACGCATGCAGCGGCGCGTGTGGTGCGTTAAAGGCCACGTACAGATACCATGGCTTGCCCGTGGTGCGGGCTTCGTCGAGGAATTTCAGACCGTAGTCGACGTTGGCAACGGTCGTATAAAAACCATCGCTCGGAACCTGCCAAGGATGGCCGTTCAGACGAAACGTATTGTCGCCTGAAAAATAGTTGCATGCACCGCTGAGGTGACCAAAGTAGCGTTGGAAACCAAAGTCAGTCGGTTGTTGGTCCAGATGCCATTTGCCCGTCATGGCGGTGAAGTAGCCCGCATCGCCAAGCACTTCCGCCGACGTCACGGCATGCACAAGCGACGTGTCTCCCGCCGCAATGCAGTACTGGCCGGATAGCAAACAAACTCGTGATGAATGGCATTTGGCCGTGTTGTAGAACTGTGAAAACCGTGCGCCATCTCGAGCAAGTGCATCTAAGTTCGGCGTCTCGATCTCGCTGCCATAACAGCCGATATCCGAAAACCCCAAGTCGTCGACCATCATCACCACGATATTGGGACGCTCGTCGGCAATGCAGGGACGCACCGAGACGATGCAAATGAATCCCATGCACCATGTGGTTATTTTGAGAAGGTTGGTCATGGGTGGTTTCCAGTGCAGGACGGTGAACGTGGACTCGCTTCGGATTACTTGCGTTTGGCTTGCTTTTTTCGATACGTTGCGCCATTGTCCGCAGGCATCGAGCTGTGCCAAGCAAGAAGCTTTGCCTTTAAGTTTACCGCAATCTCTGGATGATTGGACGCCACGTTCGTCGATTCGGCTCGATCATGGCTTAGGTCATACAGTTCCACGTTCGACCCGTCGTACTCGCACAACAGTTTCCATTTGCCCGATCGAACCGCGAGATCGGGCAGGTCCTCGACGCCATAAAATGAATCGCGATCCGGTGGGCGGCGAAAGAAGATCGGAGCTTGACGTGAACCCCCTTCTCCTCGCATCGCATGTAACAACCCCTGTACATCATGGATCTCTGCCATCGGAGCCTGAGGTGAATTCCCCTCTCCTCGCAGCGTGGCGACTAACGGTTCGCCATCAAATTGGACGCCGTCGGGAAACGGGGTGTCCGTCAACGTTAGCAAGGTCGGTGCAAGATCGATCGCCGAGAACACCGATTCGCGATCAACGTGTCCCTTCCGGCGAACGATCGACGGCCCCCACACGACTAACGGTGACCGGACGCCGCCTTCGTACAGGTGCGTTTTGAATCCACGAAACGGACCCGCTTGACCGGCCCCCGGCGCTGGACCGTTGTCCGAGCAGACCAGGATCAGCGTGTTGTCGCGAAGCGCGGCGTCGTTACGGATTCGGTCAAACAATCGGCCAAGCTGCGTGTCCATCGCTTCGAGCACGGACAAATACAACCGTCGCAGCGAACCATCGCCCCACGTTTCGACCGGAGGCCAATACGGGCCGTGGACATCGTCGGGCCACAGGTTGATGTAGAAAGGTTGCTTGGCCGCGGCGGCTTTGTCGATGAACGGGATGGCCGCATCGACAAACCCCGATGTGATTTCCGATCGCAGCATCCAGCGATATCCATCACCCAGATTCTCGGCGTCCTCCCAAATGCGTCCTGGTTTTTCTTGACCCGGTTTCAAGGTCAGCGGCAGCAGTTTCGGCCCCATGCCTTCGAAATTGGTCAGCGATTCATCAAAGCCATATTCGGTGATCGGCGGAGCATCGTTGACATCCCGCTGCCCGCCCATGTGCCATTTGCCAAAGTGGCCTGTCGCATAGCCGGCCTGCTGAAGCGAACGCGCAAGCATCGGAGCTTTGGGATCGAGCCACTGGGCCACCCCGCGTTCCTCGTTGCTCTTTCGGTTGTTCAGGTATGACGTGATCCGCCAACGCTGTGGATACTGGCCGGTCGAGATGGCAACTCGCGACGGCGAGCAGATTGGCGAGTTGACATAGAACTGCTCGAACCGAACACCCTCGGCCGCCAAGCGGTCGATGTTGGGCGTCGCAGCGTCCTCGTTACCGAAGCAAGAAAAATCGCCCCAACCCATGTCGTCGATAAAGACAAGGATGATGTTGGGACGCTCGGCAGCCACGCTGGTTTGAAGAGATTGTGCCCAGACGAGGGCGAGAACGAGGATGAAGAGTCGCTTTTTCATGGTGTTTCCGTTTCCGTCCGTTTCGTATGTAACGGAACTCACATCCCGTCCCGAATTGCCTCTTCTCGTGCGCGATCACTTTCCGCATCCATCTGCTCAATCTCTTCGTTGGTCATCTCCGGCGCCGGGTTGACCGTCACCTCGGAACTCGTGCCGCATCCGATCAGTGATACAAAACCTACTGCGATGACGAAAACAATGGAACTGGATTTCATCAGAATAAACTCCATTCATGGATAAGTAAGACAGGAAAGTGATTATCTGGCTTGTGGCAGGAGTGCCGTTTTCTGGGCGTCACGACAACGCCTTTCTTCACGACAACTCATCATGACGATGGTCTGGTTATTGGTCCTTCAGCGACGTTGTCTCTCTACCCGCCACGCTGCCCGCAGCACCCCAAACGCCGTAGTTGCTCGCCGAGCCTGCTGGCGGAGCCCCCGGCGCGGAAGTGCCGATCGGGCCTTGGTTCGTATTGCCGGTATCGATGCTGTCGGTGATAAAGGTCACCGAGCCGTCCCCCATCAGCACGTGGCATCCGCCTTGATGACGACTGCCTGCCGTGAAGATACCGCCGGGGCCATTGGCGTCGCCGTTGCCTCGGATACAGTTGGCTGAATTGGGTGGGAATGTCTGACCCACGCCCGACATCATCGGTTCCCCTTGAGCCCAATTGGATCCACGATAACGGTGGCCTCCCGAACTGGTGTCAATCGCGAGCGTCACGCTCGGTTTGTAAAACAGGGGGCGCTCGGGGTCGCGAGCAAACTCGAGGACTTCCGCCTTGGGGTTGTCCCGCATGTCATTGCCGCTTCCGTTGCGAACCAGTACGTCGCCCGCCAATTCGCGTGTGCCGCTGCTGCGTTGAATTTCCGCCATCGCAATCGTCGTGCTCAAACCGTCCAAGCAATCACGAAATCGCGTGACAAAACGATCCTTGAAAAATCCTCGGTGCTGACCAATGTTCACCGGGGTGCCCGCATTGTTACGGGTGTTGTTGCAGTTCCAGAACGAGTCTCCAAAACTAAATCCATAGTTCAGTTGGCCGAACGGAATGCCTGCGTTTGGAGCCAGGTCCGATGGGCATAGCAGCGTCGGAATCTGGGTTCGCCAGGGGACGTAGTTTACGTTGTAGGACGCTGGGCCCATCGCCGGCCAAGAGGTGCCGCCCGGGTCGGTGTAAGGATTAGAAATTTGCTCCCACACCGCCTGTTGCTCGAAAAACGGCGTCAGCCCCGGCATCGCAGACAGACGCTCGCGGTTGGTCGTCAGCGCGCTCGTGGTCGGTGTGCCGCTGCCGCCACCCTGTTGTGGAAGCTGATTGTATGCCGAGTGGTAGTTGTGCAGTGCCAGCCCTAATTGCTTGAAATTGTTGCTGCACGACATTCGCCGGGCCGCCTCGCGGGCAGCCTGAACCGCAGGCAACAACAGACCGACCAACACTCCGATGATTGCGATGACCACTAGCAGTTCGACCAGCGTAAATGCCGGGCGGCGTGAATTCGTCGACTTCATGATTAGACTCCGCAAAGAAGAGGGGAAACGCGGACAACGAACTGGAAATATAACTCAGAGAGTTTTTTTTTCAGAGAGTTTTGAGAAGAAGAGGGTTCCTGTTTGTCGAACTCCGGCGATCCTGCTTGGTTTTCGGTGCTTTCAGGTTAGCGCGTTGCCAGTCATTTGCAATGGTTGCTAGCTGAGATACGTGCGGAGTGTTTAAGTCTATACATTAAATACTGACAAAATATGTAAGTTTTTTTGCCGGGGTTGTTGCTAATGCTAAGTGTCGCATTGGCGGGACTGACTTGCAATGAAAATCCGGTGTAAACGGGGGTGTGCTTGGCGAAACGGGCAATGGACGCAAGAACGCCCTAGGCGGGATGTCAGCAAGACGCGAACCAAATCGACCTTTGGATGCCGTCGTGTGCTCGGACGAGAAGTTTTGTGTGTGCCGCCAATCTGCCCAGGTAGCTGGCAATTTCGCTTCCCGAGCGGTTCTCGAAATAGCGAAGCTTGATGACTTGTTGGCTGCGAGGCGTTAGGGTTTCCAGACACTCCGATAATGCGGAAAGCAGCGTCTCGCGATTCGAGGCGTCTTCACGGTGGCCAGCCTGCTGTACCGACCAATGCTGTTCGAGTAAATCGAGTGTCTCTTTGGACAGACCAACGTACCGTGCCCTCACGGGGGCGAATGATATCAATGGCACGGTTTCGAGCGCACAAACGAAACCCGTTCGTCAAATGCTCGGTCGATTCCAATTTCTCGTCCTGGCTCATCGCTCCGGTACCTCCGGTCGCTCGACTTGCACCCGCTTCGATCGAATCAGTGATGAACTTCACCGCGCCGTCGACTTCCAACCGTAACAGTAGAGATGCGGTTGTCCCTCAAGTCGCTCGCAATCTCACCCGCTTCGATAGTACTGGCAAGTCCGTCGAGAATATCTCGAAACGCCGCGTGGCTGTGTACAACGAGGGCGCCGCAGCGGCTCGCTTGTGCTTCGACAGCCTCGTTGGTCATCTTGAATCCATTGTCATCATTAGGGCCAAACGTTTGCATCACGATCGAATCGCCCAAACAAGCGGCAATGTTGGTTCGTCCCTGTGCCGGTAATCCCTCACCAGCATCACTTGGGCAGCGAAGGCCGGCGATTTCAGTGTTCCATGGTGTTATACGTATCCACGTTGGGCGTTGGTCCCATCGCGTTGTAACCGAGCTGCGGGTTGCTGATCTGTTCCCACAATGCTTGTTGTTAATAAACGGCCTTGCCCAACCAACATGCTCACGCGAGTGTTGTTGCGTTCGTTCGAGTTGTTCCAGACTTCGTAGCCAGTGCTAGATAACGCACCCGTTCCGCTACCATGGATCGGCCTTTGGTTGTACGCAGCATGGTCGTTATGAATTGCCAAACCGATTTGGTTGAAATTGTTCGAACACGACATCTGCCGTGCGGCCGCGCAAAACTAAACGCACGTGAATGGCCGCGATTTACAATCAATATTTGTGTCGCGATCAGGAATTCTGAAAAGTTTCCTTTTTCGGGCCGCTGGCTGCTGCGAGGGCGTTATCAACAGGCAGCCCGGTTTTTGCTGTGGTTGTGGGGGTGGCGGTTTCCGCTACCGGTCGGGTAAAGGGCTGGATCTCGCCGAAAAAGTGATTGTCGGCGGCAACGGTTGCCCGATGTCATGCCGACGCCCAAGGGGGTGCCCGCTGATTGGATCGGGACGAACATTCGATCGCATTGGGGGTGTCGTTTCGAGAACCACGTGGCAAATCGAACGCCAGTCCGATTCTCCAGCGACACGTAGTCGGTAAACTGGTTCAAAAGCGATGGAGTGCTATCGCATATTTCCTATGACACTGTGCGTCCTGCGATCGATTTGACATGTTAAGTATCGAAGCTTTGATTTTGATCACCGGCGTCTTGCTGTTGCTGGGGATTGTGTCGAACAAATTTTCAGCACGCATGGGCGTGCCCGTCTTGGTTCTGTTTCTGCTCGTTGGCATGCTGGCCGGATCCGAAGGAATTGGCGGGATCGAGTTCGAAAACTATTCGCTCGCCAACGGGATTGGGACGATTGCACTCAGTCTGATCCTTTTCGACGGGGGGCTACGCACTCCGTATCGCTCGATTCGTGCCGCCTGGAAACCGGCCGGGGTGCTGGCAACGATCGGAGTGTTTATCACTGCCCTGATCACTGGGCTGGCTGCGTCGTGGTTTTTACAGATCCCGCTGATGGAAGGTTTGTTGTTGGGCAGCATTGTGGGATCGACCGATGCTTCGGTCGTCTTTTCGGTGCTCCGCTTCGGTGGCGTTCATATCCGCCGACGGCTCGCCGATACACTCGAAGTCGAGAGTGGATCGAACGATCCGATGGCGATCTTTCTGACCGTGGGGCTGATTCAAGTGTTGACCGGAGCGGTGCCGTTCGGCCCCGGCTTGTTGGTGTTGTTTCTCACCCAGATTGTGTTTGGAACCGTGGTCGGGCTGTTGGTCGGATGGGGCGGTGTGTGGGTGCTAAAAAACATTCAACTCAGTGCCGCGGGGTTGTATCCCGTTTTGGCGACTGGATTGGCGTTGTTTTCATTCGGTTTTGCAGCAGCGTTTGGCGGCAGCGGCTTTTTGGCCGTTTATTTGACCGGCATTGTGATCGGCAATCGCCGTCCCGTCTTCCACCGCGGTATCCTGTTGTTCCACGACGCCGCCGCGTGGCTATGTCAAATTTTGATGTTTATCGCGCTGGGAATCCTCAGCTTTCCCAGCCGGTTATTGGACGTCGCCGGACCGGCGCTGATGATCTCCGTCGTGCTGATTCTGGTCGCTCGGCCGGTCGCAGTATTCTTGTCCGTTTCGCTGTTTCGATTTTCGTTCCGAGAGCTAACGTTTCTGTCGTGGGTGGGACTCAAAGGAGCGGTGCCGATTACCTTGGCGACATTCCCGATGTTGGCGGGGCTGCCGGGAGCCCCGTTGATGTTCGACACCGTCTTCTTTGTGGTGCTGGTTTCGGCGCTCGTCCAAGGCTGGACGCTACCCTGGGTTGCGCGGTCATTGAAACTGGAGGTGCCCGCTCGCTTGCCACCCCCGGTGACGCTGGAGATCAGTTCCTTGCGAAACGTCGAAGGGGACATCGTCGATTACTTTGTCGATGATGAATGTCGCGCCGCCGGCCATTTGATCAAGAACCTTGCGCTACCCGACGGCGTGGTGGTCGCGCTGATCGTCCGCGACGAGCAAATCATCCCCCCGCAAGGCCGTTCTCAGATTCAGTTCGGCGACCATGTTATTGTCGTGCTGCGACCAGGCGTTCGTGCGATGGTGGATCGCGTCTTTGCCCATCGCGAATTGGAACCTGTGATCTTGCCGACGGCGCTCGAGTTCCCGCTACGGGGCTCGATCACGGCGGCGGACGTAGAGCAGTTCTACGACCTGCAACTGGGCGCAAAGCCCGATGCGACTCTCGACGAAATCATGCGATCACGGTTAAGTGCCAAGTCGCTTGTTCCCGGAGCCGCAATCCAGTTTGATCGAGTGGTATTGAGCGTCCGTGAGCTCAGTGCAACGGGAACCGTGCAATACGTCGGCATGATGATTCTGCCTGAACCTTCGCCATCTGCAAAGCCAGCTCCCGAGCCGGAGTTGGAATTGGCGGATTCAGAAAGCGGAAAGGATCGCGAAGGCGAACCCGTGGGATCACCGTCTCCTTCATCCCCTAGCGATCGTTCCCAAGACGAGCTAGGTGACGAGACAGGCGAAGATACCTCTTCTTCTCCGTCTTAAGGTCTTGTCCATCTTGCGATCTTTTCTTGGCTGGCGCATCTGTGATAAAAGTGTGCATTCGTGCATTGATTGGCAATGGCTGCTCTCGCCGGGCTCTCGCTGGGCTCTCGCTGAGGTTGGAAATGTTAGGCCGCTGCGGCGCAAGCTTAGATCGGAAAAAAGCGAAAAATGGATTGCCTCTGTTTTTCGGTGACCTAGGGTTGCTTAGCGGCAGTAGCTTGCAACACCCCGGTGGTTGCTCGATTGTTTTTCCATCGATCTCAGTTGGGCGACGAATTGTGAAACGCGTTTGACTGGATTCGCCTTCGATAAAGGTCACTTCCCTGATGCGCGCGTTCAAAATTCTGCTTGTCCTGTTCGTAACGCTTTTCGTAGCCGTTTCCACAGGGATTGTATTCTTGTTGGCGATCATTGCGACGATCGGTAGCGACGCCAATTCGCAATTCGACAGCGACGTGGATGTGACCTCGGTTTCTCACTCCGAATCCATCTTGGACCCTGCCGATCAGATCGAAATACAGCAGGGCAATGTGACGCTCTATTTTGATCCTGCAATCGACAAGGACCAAGCCAAGGCAGTTTTGGATGTTCTGGGTTCGAAATGTCTGCTGGGAACCGGCGATTATCAATACGCCTTTAGTTTGAGCTCGACTCCGGGTTTGAGCTCGACTCCGGCGGCCCATCAACTGAGATGCCTCGATAGCATGTCTCTGGAGTTCTGCGAAAAACTGCAGCCCATCTACCAGTCGATGGCAACCATCATTAGCCACCATTGTTTTCAAGGCGAGACGTTTCGTGTGGTCATGCAACCGTCTGACGCCGATGTGGCGGTGATCGCCGAAAACCGAAGCGATGTCGCCGCATGTTGGTTTAACGGTTCGCAGAGTCTCTTTTTCGAACAGCCCTTTTCGCCTCAAGATATCGAGTCCATTCTCGATAGCTTTCGCGAGCTTGGGATGGTTTCCCCCGAAAGCGACTTGACTCACCTGTTTTTTCGCCACACCGAGCAATCTGGCGAGGTGCAGGTGATTGGCAAACAAAGCAGTCTGGATGCGATCGATCCAGCCACACTGGATGCAACGCTTCGCTATCGCGCCCTTCAATCGAGTCTGTTGTTATGTGCAGGGCGTCAATGCACCTTTTCGGTCACTGATCCCGGATTTAATCCCATCAAAAGCGTCGTGCACGCTCCGCCATATCAGCCCACTCAGTTTGCTAAAAACGGATGCATGCTGTATCTGTCCGACCCCTCGATCTCTCAGGCGACCCTCGATGCCATTGCCGCCCGTTTGCCGACGATCCCCGAGCGTGAGATCACGGTCGACTTTTGGATAAGCCAATCCAACAATCACTTCACGGTCTTGGCTCCCTCCTCGGACGCCGTACTGGAACGCGGTGCAGTACTGCAGCGGAGTCTGTTGTCCACCGGTATTGGTATCAACAGTGAATTGCCCGACGAAGCGACGTTGACAATCATCGCGTGCGACTATGGATTCAAGCCCCATCAGTCGTTCCCGGTGCGGAAGCGATTGGGACCTTATCTCGCTCGCAACAACAACCGTTTAAGCTATGCGCCCCCTTTTGATGAAGAGTTTGCTAATCGCGTTGCCGATTATTTTGAAGCCCAAGGCGTGTTCACCGAGCATGGGGCGGCCCACGTTGAAATCTTTCGTTCCGATCAACCCGAGTCACTGCCGTGTGTGCAGCTCTATGTCACCGAGTCGATGATTTCGTCTGAATCGGCTCCTCAATTGAAAACGTTTGGATCGAATACGGCTGCGGATTTGTTTCCCGGACAAAGGTCTGTCTTTCAGCTGTGCAACGCTCTTGGTGTACCGCTGGAGGAATATGCTTGGCTGAACGAAGGGTAGGATCGGAGTCGCTACCGGTCGATGGATCGAGAGTTGACTTGCGACTCGGACATTTCGCCGCACGCAAACGCGGGGTCGCACAGAATTTGTGCATCGATCGCGTGAGCTGTGTGCAATCCCAGACGCTGGATGGCCGGGTGGCAGGGTTGCCCCCAAGGCTGTTGTTCGTCAATATCTGAAAAAAACGAGCCGTTTTTTAAAAAAGAATTGGAATCGCAATGTGGCCAAGCCGGACATGACTTGGCCCTCTAAGGGCGGTGCTCGGACCTTGTTCGTATCTGACAAAAGATCTTCGCTCCCAATTTCGTGGTTGAGTTCCGGCAAGGTATATCGCTTGCTTACCTTTCGTCTGCATCGGCCCTGAGGACTTCCCAAAGGCATCCTCGGGATTCGATAAGCCCGACAAGTTGTCCTTGGATGGGCGTTATTGATGTTTATTTTTTTTGAGGGCGGTCTACGGGCCTCCTGAGCGCAAACAACGAAACAACGGAAGAAGAAGTGATCAAGAAATTTTCTCGTACGAACAGACACCATGACGCATTTACGCTCGTTGAATTGTTGGTGGTGATTGCGATCATTGGCGTGCTCGTCGGTCTGCTTTTGCCGGCGGTACAAGCGGCTCGCGAGGCCGCTCGACGGATGCAGTGCAGCAACAATATGAAGCAAATCGGGTTGGCCGTGCATATGTACCACGACTCCTTTACCGCAATTCCACCCGCCTCGTTCGCGAAAGCGAGTACGGATCCCAGCTCGCTGCCCGCATCGTGGTTGGTGCGAATCTTGCCTTACATGGAACAATCCGCAGCCTATGAGCGAGCCGTCTTCGCTGGCAGTGATTGGGGAAATCGAGGTAACGGGATCAACCAAAGTTGGCAAGGGTTTCACAAGTTGATCGTCGAAACGATCAACTGTCCCTCCAGCCCTTTGCCGATGACTCGTACTGAAACGGCTCGACCAGGCACCGTTGCCTTAGGAGCTCCAGATCAACTGGAGACTCAAATCTCGTCGTATGCCGGCATCTCGGGTGAATACGGCTACGGATACTCTACCGGTACATCTGCTTGGTGGAATGGATACTTCGGTATGGCCGATTACTCGGGATGTATTCTTCCGGTCGACAGCAAAAACAGTCGTCCGCTTCGTTTTGCCTCGGTGATGGACGGGTTGAGCAATACGTTTGCTGTGGGGGAACAAGCCAATTTCAAACTCGTTCGCAACGCCGATGGAACCACCAGCCAGTATGATCATCGCAGCAGTAATTTCTACGGCGGAGCGTGGTGTGGCGGCGGGGGTGATGCCGATCCCAAAGCACTGTACGGCTATCGCCAAAACTATGCTTCGGTGCGACGAGGCATCAATTTTTCACCGACCGCTGCAAATAATCCTTGGGGAACAGGTCAAAACGGTGGATGGCCCGGAAATCACTCGATCTTCAATTCGGCTCACCCTGGCGGAGCTCAATTCCTTCGCATGGATGGTTCGGTCCAGTTTGTGACGGAGAATATCAATTTCCAGACTCTGTCCAAACTGGTGAACCGGCGTGACGGCGAAACGATCGAAGAAATCTAGTCTTCGTGTGATTCGCGGTAAGAAGATTGTTTTTTGTATGACGGCCATTCGTGGCCGTCTTTGCTTTCGAGGAATGATGATTCCAATCATCCTCGAACTTCATGAGCATGACGTCACGCAGGTGTCAATGGCTGCAACATGCGGCCGTCGCAGCAGCGGTTGGTCATTGGCTCACTTCACCATCACCTCTGTTTGAGCTTTGTAGGAAGATGACACGAATATTCGAGATCCATTGGAATGTCGCTCGCTTCGCCACCATTGCGATGCTATCGATTGCTACCACGACGGTTGGGTGTGCCCCCAATGACAAGCCGGATCTAGCGGTCGTGACAGGAACTTTGACTAAGAACAGCCAGCCTTTTGTCGGTGCGACCGTCGAGTTCTACCCGGAAGAGCCCGGTGCTGCCTCGTACGGTATTACCGACGAAGAAGGTCGCTTCACGCTGAGTTACTCGACCGGAGACCCAGGCGCCGCGCCCGGCAAGCACACTGTGCACGTGATCGGAGGCCGTGTTAAGGGGGGGAGCGGAGCGAGTGACAGCGTCCCAGCCGAAGCGACCGATGACGCACCGGCCATGGCGGCTTCGCCTTTGGCGGGCGGTCCAGGAGCCGTCGCCAACTTGACTGCCGAAGTGGTCGAGGGTGAAGTGAATGACATTAAATTGACCATTCCCTGATGGAATCGTCCCGCTCCGGAAGCCGGTTGGGGGTGACCGATTCGGAATGATTTAAGCAAACTCTGGTTGGAATTCGAGACGAAACGCTTTGCAGCGTCATCTGAACTCGTCACGATAAAGACAGAATTATCGCTTGCTTCATTCCAAGGGGGCGGAGACCATGATCGCCATCGAAGGCGTCCGCAAGGATTCCATCCGCAGCCACTATCAACTCGGAACGCTGTTCTATCGATTGTTGTGGGGGCCCCACATTCATCATGGGCTGTGGCATGGCGACGAATCGCCCTATGTCGCGCAGTGTCAATTGACTGACACGCTTGCCGATATGGCTCGTATTCGCACTGACGACAAGGTGGTCGATATCGGTTGTGGAATGGGCGGATCATCGATCCGGCTTGCTAAATTACATGGGTGTGACGTGACCGGCGTCACGCTCAGTCCGGTCCAGCGACGTTGGGCGATGATCTCGTCAATGATCAAACGTGTGGGCACACAAACGCGGTTCCTTGCCGATGATGCCGAACGAGTGAGTTTTGATCCGGCTAGTTTTGACGTGGTGTGGAGCGTCGAATGCACCGAACATCTATTTGATAAGCCCGAGTTTTTTCGCCGAGCATTTCAGTGGTTACGACCGGGTGGCCGGATCGCGATTTGTGTGTGGTTCGAAGGCGAAGACACGAGCATTGCCGATCATCGCAAGCAGTGTGAAGAAGTCTGCCAGCGTTTTGTGTGTCCGTCGCTAGCCACGCGAGCGGACTACGCTCGCTGGATCACCGAATCAGGCATGCGGGTGACTCACAACGAGGATTGGACGAGCCGAGTCACACAGACCTGGGAGATCTGTAAGCAGCGTGTTCAGCGAACCGGGGTGCGGCATCTCGCCAAAATGCTCGACCCAGAGCAAGTTGATTTCATCGATGGTTTCGACACGCTGCTCCGTGCCTATCGAAGCGGCGCGATGCAGTACGGCGCGATCGTCGCCGAAAAGGACGCTTGATGCAGGATGCAAGGCGCGGCGTCGGAGTTGCTCGGTTGAGCCGTGAGATGTAAGAGAGCGGGGTATGCATATGCCTGAACTGCTAAATTGTTGTGGATGTAGCGGTTCGTTGGTTGCGTTGTTTTTTCTGCCACCTCTCCACCAACTTTGTTGGGGGAGAGGTCGAATGGAGCCTTCAGCGACATTCGGGTGAGGGGGCCGACCGAGCAACGCGTCTGCGGCCCTACCGTCGCATCAATTTGACTTACTCGGTTGAGAGGTAACTGCAGTAAAACCCGGTCGCTTACGCGTCGCGGCTCAATATATCATCAAGCCGTTGACGGCTTTCGTAACTACTGAAGCATCCATTTGAATTGCTCGGCTTGTATCGCGGTCGCCCCCTCACCCGAGCATCGCCTAAAGGCAACGCTGTGAAGCATTTTCTCGTAGCGACCTTCGCCAGAAGGTGGTGATTCGTATTGGACAGCAATCATCCACGCTCTGGCGAGCGTAGCTACGGAACGCAAATGCCGTAATTTGCCGTCTCTAAATGCTTCACAGCGTTGGCCTATAGAACGTGCTCGACCTGCCTCCTGACTTCGGAGACTGCTGATTTTGAAGTAATCTAATAGGCCGGAGGCCGATACATGAATTGCCGTTGGCGTGAGCCAACGGTTTAGGGGCGACCTGTCGCCGTAAGGCCGGAGGCCGACACGTTGACCGAGAGTGTGTCGCCCGCTGGGCAATGTTTTCTCACCTCCACTAGCCGGCGGCTCACGCCACCGGCAGAGGGTGTGTCGGCCTCCGGCCTTTCGTCCGCGATTCTGCTCGCGATCACTACAGCGCCGGAGGTGTCCACTTGGGAATGCCTCGCTCTTTGAGTTGCCGTTCGTAGCGCACTGCTTGCGGATGTTCGGCCGAGTACGGAGCGTCTTCATTGACCATCAATGGCACCGTTTCACTCCACCACTGGTCGTACGCTTTTCGCATCTCGGCAACAACTTCGGGATGCTCTGCCGCGACATCTTGCTTTTCGCGAGGGTCGGCAGAGATATCGTACAGTTCTTTGTTGTTAACAAACCGCCATCGTTGCGATCGAACGGCACAGCTCTTGAACTTGCTGTCGTTGGGATCGGCCCCTTTCTCCCAGCGACCGACGTGCACGAACAGATTCCGATCGGCCCAGTCGGCATCGGGATCTTTCAGCAGTGGCAGCAAGCTGCGTCCGTCAATCGGTTGGATGTCAGACGGAATTTCGCTGCCGGTCAGTTCACAGAACGTTTTGTACAGATCGATGTGGGCGGTCAGTGCCGGAATATCAACGCCTTCGCCGAGTTTGCCCTTCCACCGCCAAAACGCAGGCACATGCGTTCCCCCTTCCCATGGTGATCCTTTGCCCGTTTTGAATCCGGCGGTGTACATCGGAGTTCGCTTGCCATTGAGTTTGCCGCTGCGACCGGCTTGGCCGTTGTCGGTCATGAAGATAACCAGCGTATTGTCCCAAAGCTTCCATTCGTCGAGTTTCTGCATCAGCACGCCAAAGTTATCGTCGATATTTTCGATCATGCCATACCGACCTTGCGTGCTTGCGTCCCAGCCCAAGTCGGCGAATCGTTTCTTGTACTTCTCGGGTGCCAGCATCGGACCGTGCGGAGCATTGGTGCTGACGTAAGCGAAAAACGGAGTTTTTGCTTCATGTTGTTTCTTAATCCAACCGAGTGCGGCTTGAAAGAAAACGTCCGTGCAAAATCCTTCGGTCTGGACGATCGTGTCGTTGTGCAGAATCACGTTGTCAAAGTACTTGCCCTCGTTTTCGCGATTGGGTGGGAAATCTGCACAGCTACCTTCATAGGCTTGGCCAATTCCGCCGGCACCGTGAATAAAGACTTCGCTGAATCCGCGGTTATACGGCTGGTACTCGTCTTCATCGCCGAGATGCCACTTGCCAAAGATTCCGGTTTCGTAACCCGATTTTCGCAGCAGTTGCGGAAACGTGGTTGTCGAAAGCGCCATCCGCTCGCGTTCTTTGATCGTATGCGTTACGCCATTTCGGAACTCATGTCGACCGCTGAAGATCGACGATCGTGTGGGAGCACACGTCGGGCTGACGTGAAAGTCGGTGAAACGTGTCGACATTTGATAGAAGCGATCGATGTTCGGAGTCCGCAACACCTTGTTGCCCATGCACGATAGATCGCCCATGCCTTGGTCGTCGGTCATGACCAGGATGATGTTCGGGCGAGATCCTGCCAAATCGTCAGCGCGGGCCGACTCTGCAGACACGGCTGACAACATCACAGCAAACAGACACAAGGCTAACGAGGCTGAGAGATACCGGTTCATCATAGGAGCAACTCTTTTCAAGGATGGGGGGAGGATGAGTTCATGGCGGACTGTTTTGCCGTCGGCTTAGTTATCGCCGACCCAGGTGCGGATGTTGACCTTTCCTGCTTTCAGTTCTTGCTGGCGACGCTGCAAGTATTGATGAGAAATCTCGCGAGCCTTGGCCCGATCCGATTGGTCATAGTCCCAGAACTCTTGCACCACGGCTTCGCATTCGGGGAAATGAGTGCCGTCGTCTCCAACGCGTTTGCGTGTTTCGGCTAAGCGAGACTTTAGCTCGGCGACCAAATCGGCATGCTCGGGGTTGCTGTACAAGTTAACGGTCTCTTGCGGGTCGTTGACCATATCATACAGTTCCCATCCCGGTGGCGTTTGGTAGCCGCCATCGTAATTGCATCCGTAATAGTAGATCAGCTTGTGCGTCTTGGTGCGGATGCCGAAATGGGCTGGATTGTCATGGTGTGCCATGTGCATCCAATAACGGTAGTAGGCTTCTTTCTTCCAATCGTCCGCTTCCTTGCCGGTTTCCAGCAGTGATTTGAACGAGCGTCCCTGGACCGAATCGGGAATGTTTGCCCCGGCAAAGTCCAACATGGTCGGGCCGTAGTCGACGTTTTCGATGATCGTGTCGAATCGCCCTCCGGCAGGTACCGCCTTGGGGTAACGCACAAGAAACGGCATCCGTTGGGACGGATCGTACATCCATCGTTTGTCTTGGTAATCATGCTCGCCCAGCATGAAACCCTGGTCGCCGGTGTAGATGATCACCGTATTGTCGAGCTGCCCGCTGTCTTCGAGTTGTTGGAACAGCCGGCCAAGGTTGTCATCGATTCCTTTGACACAGCGCAGATACTTTTTCAGATAAGCGTTGTAGGCAAATCGGGTGTTTTCTTCATCGCTGTAGTTTTTCGGGTCAAAGTTAGGCGGGAACTCATTGGGATACAATTTCGGCAAGTCGCCCAAGTAAGACCGACGCGGATTGCGACCGCCGATGGACGTGCCGATATGAGGAATCAATTCATCGTCGGCACCACGCGTGGCCATCGAACCGAATCGTGGATCGCATTTCCAAAGCGTCTCGGGTTCGGGGATGTTGACATCCGCCAGATACGATTCGTAACGCTCTGCATTGTCAAAGTAATCATGCGGCGCCTTGTAATGGTGCATCAGAAAGAACGGCTTGTCTTTGTCTCGACCTTCTTTCAGCCAATCGAGTGTCAGATCGGTGATCGCGTCGGTCGAGTGCTTGCCGTCGAACTTGATTAGGTTCTTACCCCACGGCTTTTCACCACGGACCAGGAACTCGGGATTGTGGTAGTGGCCTTGGCCGGGAAGCACACAGTAGTAATCAAAGTCAGCGGGTTCATCGTGCAGATGCCACTTGCCGATCATCGCGGTTTGATAACCCGCTTTTTTCATCTCGATCGCCAGCATCTGTTTACCTGGCGGAATTCTGCCTCCCAAATCAAACGCACCGTTGGTGTGGTTGTATTGACCCGTCAGCACACAGGCTCGCGACGGCGAGCAGATCGAATTGGTGCAGAACGCGTTGGTGAACAACGCCCCTTCGTTTGCCAAACGGTCGATATTTGGAGTCGGCGCCACTTCCGCAAGCCGGCTGCCATAGGCCGAGATCGCGTGGGCCGCGTGGTCGTCGGACATGATGTAAAGGATGTTCGGTCGGTCGGCGGCATCACAGGGCCGGGGGCTGGCCAGCCCAACGCTGACGAGTAAAAGGCAAAATAGTTTGGCAAGGTGGTTCATGTTGCGTTCTTTCGTCTGCTACTGATGTGGGGAGGAATAGATGTAATGGCCAGATTCCACTCGATGGAGACCGATTTCTTCAAGCTCGCGTCGCTGGTTCTCGGCAGTGGAATTTGGCTCGCGAATGATTGTTTTGGATGGCGATGGAAATTTCCAGAGCATCATCCTAACTCGAAAGCGTCAGTGAGGCACCAAGGACCGGGGCGTTCAATGAAAAGGAAACGGGTTATTGGGCATCGTCGCGTCGGGGTGTTTTCGAGTTTTGTCATCGATTCAAAGGATTCGTTTGAAAATTTTTAATCACGATGTCCAGCACGTTCGCACGGTACTAGGCAAAGTTCCCGGGGCAATGCTTAACGCCGTGAACGATTTTCT
>NZ_JBFHFD010000099.1:0-17804 GCF_041583735.1 Novipirellula sp. | reverse complement strand
GGTGTCACTGCTGGCCGGAATCGTGGCTGAGCGAGTGAAACTTACACCACCGTTGGTTCCATATCCCGCCGTCGCGACCGACCGACCGAGTGCGTCAGGATAGTTTGCCGAATACTGAATCCGGGCATTGGGCGTGACGGTCGGGGAGCCAAGGGCTCCGGTCTGAGCGGCCGGTGCATTATGGTAACGCTGGCGGGTGGCCGACTGGATGCTATTTCCGGCGTCATCGTAGGTGGTTTCGGATTGTATGAGGATTACATCTCCGGTCACCGTGGTCGCGTCGGCATAGGTGGTGTCATCTCCGAAGCCAACGTACGAGATGACGACTCGCCCGAGACTATCGTAGGACTGTTTGGTGAATTTCTTCGCGCCACCAGGCAAAGATTTGATCGGATTGCCAGCGGCATCGAACCAGTAGTTGCTGGTAATGGGGTTGCCAACCGTACCCGTGCTTGGGTCGACCCCATAACGGATGGATTCGTAAATCCGACCTAAATTGTCATATTTGGTTTCACTGCGTGCTACCAAGTTTCCGGCTGCCGAGGTGTCAAATCGCTCCGACACGACTACTCGGTTGAGGTTGTCGTAGGTGACGCGTTGAAATGCATCGAGTTCTCCATCGGTATCTACTCGGCGGTTTCGCCAGTCATACGTAAATGAAGTGATCCGCGAGCTTGCGTTATCAACGTAAGACGTTTGCCTCGTAAGATTGTTGTCTCCTTGGTCGTCGCCGCTGTCGAACTGGAATGCACTGATTTGCACCATGTTGTTGCCAGCAGCTCCGCCGCCAGTCGGGTCGCTAGCGGTGGCACCGGTGTCGTCGGTTCCGACGTAGGTTGCCACGACATTGTCTCGGACATCGTAGACACTGCGTGTGATCGTGCCGCCTGGTGAAATCTCAAGATTGCGCCGCTTCAGACTGTCATAGCCATAAGTCGTTTGATCGTAGTTGGTTCCACTAGCCCCCTCTCCGGAGGCTGGGATCGTGTGGTATACACGCTTTGAAGAAACGAAGCAGCAGTCGGTGTATTGCCAAGTCGTCCAGCGGGTGAAGGAGGCTTGGGAAAAGGTGTCAGTTGGCTGCAAGCGACCGGAGGTGGAGCCTCGAGTGACCTGGATCTGCTCAATCATGTTTCCGCGTGGATCACGCTGCTGAATGTTGACAGGGTTGATCAGCGTATAGGTGTAGGCAGGCCCTGTTCCAGTCGCATAGCCGCTCGCCGTCCAAGTCGCGTGCTCGGCATCCTTGTAAACGGTCCAGATAGCGCGGCGAATGACGGTCGCTGTTCCTTCTAAGTCGATCGTGTGGGAAGGCCTGAGCTCTTGAGTGGTTCGCCCTTGGGAATCAATTTCGTAATCATAGACCAGATGTTTCCCGCCTCCGCTGGGGGTACTCCATCCAGATGGGACGCCGGATAGTAAGGACGTATCTGCATCATCAATGCGTTGCAACATCGCCCCAAGCACCGGGTCATAGACCATGTGCGTAATGAACCCGCGTGCGTCCATCGACCACGTCAGATTGCCGCGTTCATCAAAAGCTTGCTTTTGCGTAGTCGCTGTACCAGGACCATTTTGAGAAGTGGACACGACCGGCAAAGTAGTCGTTTGCTGTTGCGGCTGAACTTTGCCGGAATACCAGTCATATGCGTAGACAGTTTCCAGTCGCTCGGTTCCTGCGTCGTCACGAAAGCGGGTCTGCTTTGAAACCGGATATCCGTCGTGCTGGCCGATGTGGAACAGCTCAGGAGAAAGCATCACGTCAAAGCCGTTCTAAAGTGCCGATCGAAGAGAATCGGTGGTCAGGTGCTGCACGGTCTTGGGTATTGTTTAACGCAGCCAAGACAAACTCGCAGTCGCAATCGGATGCGTCTTAAAATGACACCGTCAATAAAACCTCCTTAAACCAACCGTTTCAATGGACACGAAGGGGGTATTTGCCACCTCGCTTAATGGTAGACGCAATATGCCAAAGAAGGACAATGCGATCGGTAAATCAAAGAAGACCCGATATCTGATTTCGCCCCCAATTGGACAGCTCGACAATTCGAGTTGAGATTAAAGATTGAATGCTGGGAATCGACACTTATCCCCTCCCCGATCGCCCAACGATCACTTGGGCTTGCTGAACAAGAGCTTCATCGCATCCTTTTGACTCGACGGAAAGAGGTGCCGGTATCGACGCCGCATCGACTCAGTGGTATGGCCTACCCATTCATCAATCATCCTCTGATCAATTCCATTGCTGGCACAGTTTGAAATGAAGCTATGGCGAAGGCAGTGCCAGCCTTTAATAACATTCCAATCACTTCCTTCAACTACTTTTCTGAAATGACACGAGGCCTGATCTCGGGTTAATGGGTTTTCCTCGTTGCGAGTGCGCCGATGTGAATAGAGAATCGGATCAGGATGACAGAACGTAAAGGGGGTGCCTGGATGTTGCTTTAGCCATTGCTTCAAAACCATTCCAAGCGGTTTACAAATGGGAACGCGTCTGGTGCTCGATTTCCCCTTCACACGTTTTTTTTCATGGAGAGTGATTACTCCTCCACTCAAATCGATGTCTGCAAGTCTCGATCGAAGCAATTCTGACCGACGGGCACCAGTGTAGGCAGCAAATGCAAACATCGGATGCAAAAACGGCAGCCTTGCGTGCCCTTTGACATATTTCAAAATTTTCTGGATCTGATTCATATCCAGATAGAGAGCGTCCCAGAGTTCCTCAGAGGCACCTGCCTTTATTTGTCTCTCGATCTCATCCCAAGTTTGAAAGACGGGAAGCTCCTTCGATTTCGGATACCGCAACTCCTTGTTCGGAAAGTCGCCATGGACCTTCCCCGCTCTGACACCCCACCGCCAGACCGAATTGAATGTGACGATCTCCTTTTTGATTGTGTTGCCGCTGAGAAAGGTTCCCCTATTCGTCTTTTCCTTAGACCGGGTCGTAATGTAGTTTTGAAGGACGCCTTGGCTCAGCGATTGAGCGATTAGCCGCTTGCCCAGCACGCGTTCCAAATGACGCTGATGAATTTTCATCATGTCGATGGTGTTAGGCTCCAAATTATCTATGGGCATTGCGTCCCAGAAATCGAGGAACAACTGCTGGAGGGTCAATGACGATTTGATGATCGGCTTCTTGTCCAGCTTTCCATCAGACAAGAGGAATGTCATCACGTCCGCTCCTTCTGGAATGGTCAATCGACCTGACTCGACCAAGGCCACGTTCTCTTCGACACGCAACTTCTTTGCCAGGGCAGCATCTTCGTTGCTTGTTTTTAGCGAGCGGACAAATCGATGGCCTCCGAAACGGAGGATAATGTTGTATCGATTGTTGCGGACTTCTAAGCCTGCCATTTTTGAACTCCCCTGTAAGAGACACGTGTCCGCCACACTGGTCGTGTTTTGGTCGCGTTTGGGAGTCCATAAAAAAAGGGCTCCAACGTATAGTACGTTGGAACCTCGTAAAAACCAGTGCGGATGAGAGGACTTGAACCTCCACGCCCTTGCGGGCACTAGAACCTGAATCTAGCGCGTCTGCCAATTCCGCCACATCCGCGAATTAGCCCTAGAACAATATCGCGTTTTTCTAAGAATCGCAAGTGGAGGCGGGCGCGAAAAAATGGAATTCGAGTGCGGTCGATCGGCGAAACCGCTGGACCTTTCACCCTTCAGCAACCAGTCTATAAGAAGCATTCGCCGCTGGACGTTCGTCAATTCACTCCGTCGATGACTCACCATCGTAGATGAGGTTGATAACTCAACCGCGAACGCTTCTCTCTGATATACTTGGATGCTACAACTTGTCCCCCCCTAATTACCCGATTTCCATTTTGAATCCGAGCGAGGATTGGCGAGTATGCAACTTCATTGCCTCGGTACGGTAGGCTATCACCCCAACGCCCAACGCCATACCTCGTGCTACTTTCTGCCCGAATCGGGACTGCTGCTGGATGCCGGTACAGGCGTCTTTCGGTTGGCCCCCCTGATCCAAACCGATTCGCTTGATGTGCTGCTCAGCCACGCTCATCTAGATCACACCTGCGGCTTGACCTTCTTGCTGGACGTGCTGTTCGAAAGTCCGGTGAAGACGTGCCGGATTTGGGGCGAGAAAGACAAGCTAGACGCGGTCCGTAAACACCTGTTTAACGACTTGATTTTCCCCGCGTCACTGAACGCCGAGTGGATGGAGATCGATTCGTTGGATGAATTCCGAATCGGCGACACGACGATCACGCATCGCACGCAGGATCATCCCGGTGGCAGTGTGGCCTACCGTATTGAGTGGCAGAAGCAACAAAAACGGCTTGTCTATGCCACCGACAACACCGGTGACACCAGCGACGAAATGGCCCAGTGGGGCCAAGGTTGTGACCTATTGATGCAAGAGTGCTACTTTCGTGACGCGTCTGCTGAATGGGCAAAGAAGACCGGGCACTGTTGGACCAGCCGGGTCGCGGAAGTCGCCAAGCTGATCCAGCCCAAGCAATTGCTGGTCACGCATATCAATCCGCTGGAAACGTCCGAGGATCCGGTGGATCTGGACGTGATCCGAAACGCGGTCGATTGCCCCGTCGTCCTCGCCGAAGACGAGATGACGATCGAGTTTTAGTTCTTTGCCTGCTTGGCTTCGAGTTCTTTGTAGAGCCGATCGAGCACGCCGTTGACGAATCGCGGACTGTTTTTGTCGCCATAACGTTTTGCCAAAACGATGGCTTCATTGACGGCAACACGTCCAGGGGTATCGCCAAACAAAATCTCGTAGCCCCCCAACCGCAACACGTTGCGATCGGTCACCGCCATGCGAGGCAGCGTCCAGTGGCTGGCCAATTTGCTGAGATGGGCGTCGACGTCATCGCGATGCTCGAGCGTGCCCATCAACAATTTGTAGGCAAACTCGGTTAACGCTTTGCGTCCTTGTAAACGCGAGCGAATGAACTGCTTGGCGGATTCATCAGAGCGGGGATCGTTAACGTCCGCCTCGTAAAGCAGCTGCAATACAATCTCGCGGGCACGGCGGCGAGTGGACATTCGAACCTGACAACAATGAGGGAAATAATCGGGGAAGCGTGAGTGGGGATTCTATGCGGAAATGGCAGAAGCGCCGATTGGGGCAGCAAAGAAACCTTCGATTTAGCCCCGCCGGCCTTCGCCCCATGGCATCAACTTTGGTAGCGCTGGCGGCGTGAGACGTCCGGCTGCAGCGAGTAAAACATTCGATTTTGACCCGGCGGCTCGCGCCGCTCCGCGACGAAAAACACTCGTCTAGTGCCAAAAATCGATGGCATCGGGCGTGCATGGCACCGCCCCCCCCCGCTTGTACCAAAAGCAGATCGCTCGGCTCGCTACGGCTCGGCTCGCTACGGTACGGGCGATGGGAGCGGCAACTTTTCCAGCTGACGCTTGGCTTCGGCGACCGCAGGCTCGGCCCAGCCATGATCTGCATGCAGTTGAATGATCCCGGTCAGCGATTCTCGGGCGGTTTGCGGCGGCGCGTTTTCGACGGTCTGGCGAATGCGATCGAGCAACTGGACTGCGCGAGGATCGAGAATCATCGCAGGAGCACGTTCGCGAATCAGTCTTGCCTCGTGTTTGGCCAGGCGAATCATCTCCGCGAGCGACTCGCCGGTTTGTAGCGTCTGTGTGTCGTAAATCGCCAACCACTGAGTCAACCGCGACGCCGCGGCGACTGGATCCTGCTCGCGGCCCGTCATCGCATCCAAGAACCCTTGCTCTGCGGCCGAGAGCGGCGAAATATCCAATTTGGCTTGCACGCTCAACCGTCTCAGCAACCGCTGCAGATCGATCGCATGCCGCCAACGATTGACCGTTTCGTAACGAGGATCGTCGGGAAATCGTTTGAGAAATTGATCCATCTCCAACCGAGCTTCGCCCGCATTTTCCGCCTCGGCGTTTTCCGCGATGACTTGGTACAGTTCATCCGCGGTGGGCTGCTCGGCTGCTTTGAAGAACAGGATGACCCCCGCGATCAGCACCGCCATCATTAGTGAAATCGAGATTGCCTGCTTCCAATGCTCGGCGGGCGATGCCTCGGCCACATGCCCCGCGGCGTGTTCCTGTTCGCTGTCCACCGATTGAAAATGAGTGGGACGACTGACCGGTTCTGCCGCCGCCTGGTCAGCATCCTCGATGTCGGTTGGCGAGTCCGAGACGACGGTATTCTGCGAGGCGACGGTGGCCGAAAACTGCGGATTGGCGTGCTCGGAGACCAAAGGGTTGCCGAGATCGGCCGTCCGAATTTCTTCGCTTGGCGGACGATCACCGGCGAGCTGATCGACGCTCAATCCAGTCGTGTCGTGGCCCCCCGCATCCGTTTTTTCGGTCGATTCCCCGGTCGGCTTGGCGGCCGGTTGATCTCGCCCCGGAACCGCATGAGCGGTCGGCATCGAATGATCTGGCAGCGTTTGTTGACGAAGCAGTCCCGCACGCATCGCTTTCAACCGGTTCATCACCGAAAGGGCGGTCGGCGGACGATCGGCCGGATCTTTTTCCAGCAGTTGATGGACGAGCTCGCAAAGCGCTTCGGGCAATTCCGAATCAATCAACTCCAGCGGCACGGGACGATCACGCCGCAGTGCTTCAATTACCTCGGTGGTCCGCTTGCCGGGAAAGGGAGGCCGTCCGATCAACATCGCATACAACACACTGCCCAACGCATACAGATCGGTGCGAACCGAAACCCCACTGCTATCGGCTTGCTCGGGAGCCATGTAGTCGGCGGTCCCTAAAATCGATCCTGCCAACGTCTGTTCGCCAAATCCAAACAGCTTGGCGATCCCAAAGTCGACTAATTTGACATTACCCGAGGTCGACAGAATCAAGTTCGCTGGCTTCAAATCGCGGTGAATCACGCCAAAATCGTGGGCGTGTTTCAACGCACCACAGATTTCGATGGCGATGTCGATGGCCGGCTGCCAATGAATCCGCTTCTGACGCCGAATCCGCTGCTGCAGCGATTCCCCCTCGACCAATTCCATCGAATAAAACAGCTGCCCGTTTTCTTCACCGTAACCGATCAGCCGCACGATGCCGGGGTGGCGAAGTCGTTTCAGTGTTTCCACTTCGGAATCAAACCGTCGCCGAAAACGAGGCTCGTCGGCGACATGCGTTGCGATCAGCTTGACGGCCACTTTTTCGCCGGTGTGCTCGTGAACGCCAACATAGACGGCCCCCATTCCGCCCCGCCCCAACGTCTCACCGATTCGATAGGGACCAAGGAATTCAGGAGATTTCATTGCGGATGATTTAGCACGAGATTGGAAAAAAGAAGGGAGCAACGCTGCGACCGCGGCATGATTGTAACGGAATCCGCACGCGATCCCATCATGACACCCGGCGGCGTTGGTGGGCAAAAGTGCAATTTAATTGCACCCGCCGAAACACTAAGATCCCTGCCATGAACGCAATTCCCCCCACGATCGCAAATCGCAATCTCGCTAGCAAATCGAGCCGAAATCGCATCCTGTTGACGGCAGCGGGCGTTTGCATGCTCTGGCTGGCCCAGCCCCCCCTCAGCCTTTGGCCAATCGCGGGAGTGTGTCTGGTCCCGATATTATGGATCATTTTTGATCAATCCGCGTTCACGCGGCGGGACTACGTGGCGATTTGGTTAGCGTCGTCACTGTATTGGTTAGTCTCCCTACAAGGCATCCGGCACGCTCATCCGGCAATGTATGTGTGCCTGCTCGCTTTGGCCGGCTACTTGGGCATCTACCTGCCACTCTTTGTGATGCTGTGCCGCCGCTGCGTGCGGTGGAATGTTCCGCTGCTGGTTTCGGCTCCCGCGATGTGGGTCGGACTCGAGTGCGTGCGAAATTACATGCTCACCGGTATCTCGGCCCTGATGCTCGGTCACACACTTGCCGATGTTCCGGTGATGATTCAAATCGCCGATCTGTTTGGCACCTACGGTGTTAGCTTCGTCATCGTCTCGGTGAACGTCGCCCTGTTCAGTTTAGTTACACGCCTTGTTTCGCGACAACACTTCACTTCCGAGTCACACCAACTCGAAACCGCTGGCAGAACGATCGCAGCATGCGTCGTTGCAGCGATGTGCACCGGCGCCAGCTTCCTTTACGGCCAATTCCGACTCAGCGAACCCGTCACCGAACCCTTGGCCACCTTCGCGCTTGTGCAGCGTGATGAACAAGTCGAATACCAACAAGACTTTGAACGCGAACTAAGTATTTTTCAAAACTACACCGCCCAAAGTGTTGATACACTCGAGAACAGCAGCGATGCCGTTGATGTCGTCGTGTGGCCCGAATCGATGTTTACCGGCGGGTTACCATGGATGATTGCCGATGCCGATGCGGTCGTGCCCGAACAATACGAGGGGCCGCCTGATTCGTTTGTTGCCATGGTAGGACAGAACCAGAACTATTTTCGGAGTCGCGCCGATGACGTGATCCGCACACTTGCGCAGTCAAACCCCGAGCAACAACAACCTCATCTGGTGGTTGGTTGCGGCGTCGTACGCTACGGAAAACTGCCGCAAGTCTACAGCGGGATGGTTCACGTTTCGCCCACAGCAACGGTGAGTGGATGGTACGGCAAAAATCACTTGGTCATGTTTGGCGAATACGTTCCGCTTTTGCCGAGTATCCCGGGACTGCGTTCGTTGATCCCAGCCGGCTTGGGTGTCACGCCAGGCGATGGGCCTACGGTCTTTAAGGTCGACGACACCGCCATCGTGCCCAGCGTCTGTATCGAGACCGCAGTCGAACGGGTGATGGTCAATCATCTAAGCCGTCTACGTGAAAACAATACACGCGCCGATGTGATCGTCACGGTGACCAACGATGGATGGTTTGATGACTCGAGTATCCTGGCGCATCATCAACGCGGTGCGCAATTGGTGGCCGTCGGGACGCGGCGACCGGTTTTATCGTCGGCCAACAATGGTCCGACCGCATCCATCGATAGCTGCGGTCGCTTGACCGAATCATTGCCGTCGGGGACGAACGGCGCGATCATCGCGACGCCACATCGTGATGATCGAACGAGTCTGTATGTTCGCATTGGTGACCTCCCCGCAAAATTGTTAGCCTTGGCGTGCCTAGTCGTCTTGACCTCGATCGTGGCTCAGGCCAATGCAAAACGCAGAGCACGACATCGCGCCGAATCGTCCTAGCGCCAAAGGCTAACGCTGTGAAGCATTTAGAGACGGCAAATTACGGCAATTGCGTTCCGTAGCTACGCTCGCCAGAGCGTGGATGGTTGCCAGCCAATACGAATGCCCACCTTCTGGCGAAGGTAGCTACGAGAAAATGCTTCACAGCGTTGGCCAAAGCCGCTACCCGAGTTAATAGCATTGGGCGGGCCCCGCTTCGCTTCACTAAAAAACCACCTGCGGACTGCCGAAACAGCCCGTTTTGGGGGGCGCGTTTTTGAAATTCCCGTGAATGCGATGCCTCTTTGGATCGGGATTTACCCAATAATTGCCGCAAATTTTGGATTGGAAGCACATGGGATGCGGGTTGTGGTTGTCGATCTTGGGCAGTTTTGTTCACATACTACCCCGCGACCATGCTGCTAGCACGATCGCCCCTTGTATGCATCACGCATCTGGAACGTTTTGGCCCAATGAATTGGCGGAAAACGTTTTCAACTATGCTTTAGGAAATAGACCCATTGAGTGCCAATTGCATTGCATCCGATACGGAAATCGAATCGTGGCAACCGCCTGTTAACGAAGAAAACGAGACACGATCCTCCGCACAGCAGCGCGGCTTGGATCGCGAGTTGCTGATTGCCAGTCGTGAATTTGCCGTCGAACATCGCGGCAAGAGTTGGTGGCATCTATGCAGCACACTTGCTGCGGTGCTGTTTTCTGCCACGGTCGCTGGGGTCACCGAACCGCTTTGGTTGCGAACACTGGCCAGTGTGTTGACGGGGCTGACGCTGGTTCGCATGTTCATCCTGTACCACGACTATCAGCACAACACGATTTTAACCCGTTCGAAGTTAGCCAAGCTGATTCTGAGCGTGTACGGCAACTTGATGCTGACGCCGCCAAGTGCGTGGAAACATTCGCACGACCACCACCATCACCACAATTCCAAATTGTTTGGATCCGACCTCGGTTCGTTTCCGATCATGACAACGGAAAACTACCGCAAAGCATCGAAGATCGAGCGATTGAGTTATCGCGTTGCTCGCAATCCCTTGGTCATCCTGATGGGCTACTTTCCGGTTTTCCTGTACGGCATGTGCATCTACACCGCCCGTCGTGACCCGCGACGTCACTGGGACGCATTCACCTCGATGCTGCTCCACTTTGGATTTATCGCAGCCTGTTGCTGGTTTAGCGGATGGGTAACAACGACGTTTGTCTTTTTATTGCCGACGTGGATCGCCACCTGCCTGGGAACGTACCTGTTTTACATCCAACACAACTTTCCCGATGCTAAGATCCGTGACGGCGACGAGTGGAGCTACACGAATGCGGCGCTGCAATCATCAAGCTATCTCGAGATGGGCCCTGTCATGCACTGGATGACAGGCAACATTGGCTACCATCACGTGCATCACTTGAACGCGAAAATCCCGTTCTATCGGTTACCCGAAGCGATGCAAGCGTTGCCCCCGCTGCAAGCCCCGAAAAAAACGTCACTGAAAATCCGCGACATCATCCGCTGTCTGCAACTCAAGTTTTGGGACGAGGACCGAGATCGTTTGATCACCTATTCCGAGCTCGACGCGGCGTAACGCTACGCGATAGAAAGACCAAACGGCTATTGTTGCAACGAGATCGTTTTCAGCCAGTGCCATCGTGCTCAGGCACTACGGGGTGATTTTCAAAGCGGTGCGGCGCAAGCCTGGACTGCTAAAACTGTGGTATTGACGTTGGATATTGGGGTGAGTTTTTCTTCCAGCCTATAACGCAGTCACCTCTCCACCGACGAAGTTGGGGGAGAGGTGGCAGAAAGCCAGCGCAACCACAAGGTAATGCCGCCGCTAAGATCGATGGTATGGCTCACCAAAGCCGGAAACGGCAGACCTGCGTATTACGGACCGCGGCGGTAGGACGGTGTCAACCGATCGATCGCCTGCTTGGCGGGCAACAAATCGATAAGCTCGCGGTCATGTGGATCCAATTGTTGGTAACGGTCAACCAACGTCGTCTCATTTTCGTTTCGCGACCAAGCCTTGCGCCGGACCGTTTCTTCGGCCCAGTAACGCAGCGTGACTGCTTCCATCATTGGATTGCGGGGATCACCTGCGATCGAATCGAGCACGTCGCGGTCGGCGTCCGAGAGGATAATCTCGATCATCGCCAACTCTTCGAGCGTCAAGGGTGCGGGGCGATCGTTGAGTGAATTCCCTGAGGATCCTCGGTCGCTGGATCCTCGGTCGCTGGGGCCTCGTGGAAAACCAAATCGGCCCCCACGACCATCGGGTCGCCCCGCGTCCCCGAACACCATCGCGCCGACCGCCATCAACTCGGCTCGCTCGCTGTCAACAAATTGCTTCAATCGCGAGATAAACTTGGTCGCCCCAGGATCCTCGTTTTGCAACCGCATCTTCAAAATTTGGTGTAGTGCAAAGGCAATTCGCTCGATTGTATCGTCCGACAAATTCAAACTTGACCGTTTCGACATGGCCAATTGCGTCTGATCGATCGCTTGCTTGATTGCCTCGCGACGCTGATCCAAATCATCCGACTCGATCTTGTCTCTCAGTTCACTCGAGAGCGTTTCGCGCCACGCCGAATAGATTTGCATCGTTTGCAGCAACACATCGGCATTGGGCTGAGCCTGAACGCGTTCTGCGGTCTGACGAATTTGCTGTTGGTCCTGTTCATCCAGACGCGTGAAGCGTTTCCAGTTTGAATCTAATAGCGAACGCTGGACCAACGACAACGTTTCGATCAAATCTTCGCGTTCCGATAGATCGACATTCGACACAATCGGCTCAGGCGGTGACAAATCACCAATCTCTTTCATCGCCGTGACCAGATTGGTCCACGATTCATTGAGCGCCAAATCACGCATCAGTTGCAAATCACGGCCGTAATAATAGGCATCAATGTTTTCCGCGATCGCAAGATCCTCGAGTTGCGTCTGGTAGTGGAAACTCCGGACGCCATAGATGGTCACCGCGGCAGCCAAGATCCCCAACACGCACAATCCCGCAGTGATCAACGGCCAGCGGAAGCGATTCACGAACACCCGCGAAGCCGAACTTTCGGCTGTGGGTTTGACGATATCCGATACGACCAACTCGAGCGTTGATTCGACGAGTTTTTCGCAAGGCGTCAGCGCCGGAAAATCGTCTAAATAGTCCCAACCTTGCTGCAATGATTGCAGGCGTCGCCGCAGCTCTGCGTCGTCCAACAAACGACTTTCGAGTTGCGTGCGTGAATCATGATCCAGCTCGCCATCGACATAGGCCACCAGCAGCTCGTCGTCTGGGTCCAGCGGCGCGTCGTCGGTCAACAGTTTCAAACTCATGGTCCCACCTCCTTGGGGATGAGTCCCGAGTCGATGTAAGGTTGCAGCATTTCTTTTAAGTTGACTCGCGCCCGACTCAGCAGCGACTTGACGGCCTTGGGCGTCAGATCCATCGTTTCCGCAATCTCGGCGTAGCTCATGCTCTCGAATCGCGATAACATCAACGCCATCCGCTGCCGTTCACTGAGTGATTCGACCGCCTGACGCACAATCTGGGCACGTTCACTGCCTTCGCTAACACGAGTCGGCATCAGCCCGCTGGCATCCAGTGCGGTGGACGCCAACAATTGAGCGTTGCTAGGTGCATCTTGGTTTCGCGGTGCATCGACTTCGCTCACTTCGCGACGACGCGACATGGTGCGTGCCGAGTTGCGTGCCACATTGCCCGCGATCGTAAACAGCCAGGTCGAAAATTTGGCTCCCGGTTCATAGCGTTTGCGTGCGCGATAGACACGCAAAAAAACTTCTTGCGTTAAGTCTTCCGCCAATTCATGGCTCGGTCCGAGTGTGTGCATCAATCGCACCAATCTTGCCTCATACCGACGCACTAATTCCTCAAACGCTCCCGCATCATCATCGCGGACGCGCAGCATCAAACGAACGTCCGGATCGGACTGCTGATAACGCATCGCGGTGGAATCGCTTACAGCCAAACCAGCCTGTTGGGATAAAAAGGAACGAGAACGAGTCTTCTTTGTGTTAGTTTAGTGTCTTAGCGACCCTTGGGGATACCATCTCGGATCACCTCAAGAATTAACCCAAGAATTGCCCTGAAGGTTCCGGCGAAAATCGGAATATCGCGGGATCGATCGTTTCCACCGCCGCGATTTTCCAAAATGCTCACGCTGCGCCCCCCCACACGCTCACACGCGTGCTCGCTCGCTCGCGATTGTTTTGAAGGGAAATCGCGGCCTGCTTGCCGTGGATCGCTTGATGACGTTTGCCTAACGCGGCTTGCCTAACGTGACGTTGGCCTAACGCGGCTTGGTTGCCCACCACGATTCCCAGGTGGCGGCCAACTGCTCGACCAACTCGGGTTTCTGTGCCGCCAAATCAACCATTTCGGTGGGGTCGGACTGCAGATTGTAGAGTTCCCAATTGCCTTTGACTTGCCGTATACATTTCCAATCGCGATCGCGAATGGCTTGATACTTCCCAAATTGCCAAAACAATGGCCAAGGCCGCTCGCTCGCTTCCCCACGCAGCGTGGGAACAAGCGAATGCCCCGCTAACTCACTCGGTGCGTCCACGTTCGCCAAGTCCAACAGGGTGGGCGTGAAATCGACGAGATGGCCAACATGATCGGTAACCGATCCGGCTTGAATCTTGCCAGGCCAATACGCGATCATGGGCGTCCGCGTGCCCCCCTCGTAATCCGTCGTTTTGTATTTACGGTAGGGCGTGTTCGAAGCGTTGGCCCACACCCGGCCTTGCGTCAAGTAACTCGTGACCTCCCAAGGCATCGCTCCGTCGACAGTCGATCGGTCGGCTGAATCTTCGCTGGCGCCATTGTCGGACAAGAAAAAGACCACGGTGTTCTCCGCTTCGCCGAGTTCGTCAATCTTGCGTAGCACGCGGCCGATGTTGCGATCCAATCGATCGATCATCGCGGCGTAGGTGGCCATTCGCAAATCCCAGTGATCCCGCTTTTCGGCGGGAATCGAATCCCAAGCCGGCAGTTCCTCATCGCGAGGTGACAACGTCGCATTGGCAGGCAACACCCCGAGCGACTGCTGCTTGGCAAAACGTTGCACTCTCAACTGGTCCCACCCGATCGCTTTGTATTTACCGCGATACTTCGCCACATCCTCTTCGCTGGCGTGCATTGGATAGTGGGGTGCTGTGTAAGCGAGGTACAACAGAAAGGGCTTCGATTCGCCCTGGTATTGATCGAGATATCCAATCGCATGATCGGTGAAAGCATCAGTGGTATAGAAATCCTTTGACTCGGGCGTAAACGGCAAGAACTTCTGATCATCAATCGCCCAGCGACGCACTCTCTTTTTTGCTGGCTCAGGCTCTCCATCCCTGGCATGCCCGGGATTCCAAAAATTGCAACAGCCATCGGTCAGCCCGTAATAGCGATCAAACCCCCGCTCGAACGGAGTTTGTCCGGCATGCCATTTCCCGGTCATCAACGTTCGATAACCCGCGTCTCGCATCCGCTCACCAAACGTCGCCGCCGAGTAGTGAACCGATGGCGACGCCCCCACGTGATGCCACCAACGCCCGGTCAAAATCGAAGCCCGCGTGTGCTCGCATTTCGCGTTGTTATAGAAGGTGCGAAAACGCAACCCTCCCTTGGCTAAGCGATCGAGATGCGGCGTTTCAATCTCACCGCCATAACATCCGATGTCCGAAAACCCCATGTCATCGGCCATGATCAAAACAATATTTGGACGCTCTGGATCGGCGGCACTCAGCGTTGCAGGTACAGCCGAAACGAGCAAACCGAACAACGCCATCCAAGTGACGCATCGCAGTGAGAGAGCCGATTCTTCGCGACCCTCGGTCGACGGATTCACGGTAAAGAAAAGCATGTTGAATTCCTATTGATTACAAGTGCTAGAGAGGGGAGCGAGCGAGATCGATGAGCGACAATTTTACTTCAAACGGCTTGATGCAGGGGGCGACAACAACGGCAACTGCCTGCGTTTTAAGCTCGGTCTGCGTGTCAATCGCGAATCGAGCGAGTCAACATGCTCAGTGGCTGAATTTCAGAGGCTGATTTTCAGCCGTGGCGACTGTTAATCCGGCGCAGCCCGCTTTGCTTGCGTGCTCACCTGGCTGGCCATACGACTTGGCGAAACCGAAAAATCGGCGGTCGATCCCGCCCCCTTTTTTGCCACAAATCCCCTGGATCCTTCGCAAAACCGCCTCCGCGACGCGAGCTCCACGCATGCGTTGGCACACTCTTTGCCAACCTCTCTCATCCCTGACACGCTTGCGACCGCCACTGTGCTCTGCAATCCCGCGGTCTGGCAACCATTTTTCCAGCAAAAACCCCGACAAAACGCGATTCGCTTAAACCACGATGTTCCTGACGTTGCTCCTAAACTAACGATTAAAACGATTGTGATTTCCAGCAGCCTCTGCAGGGGCGAATCGACAGAGAGAGTGTGTAGATGTGAACGCTTCAAAGAAAATCGACGGCACCTCAGCCGACTTCAACACGCCCCCAATCGATCGGAGTAAAATATCAATATCCATGGATCGCAGTAGCCGAGTCGATCAGCGGCTGCGAACATTTCGAGTCACGCTGTCCATTTTGGTCAGCGGCTGCATCATGTTAGGAGCCGTCGTGTGGTGGCGATTGCTTAACTAATTCCTCTTTTATCATCCCAGATCGTGGATGTATCTCCACCGCTTCGTTCGAAGACCGTTTCACTGTTTCCACAATGAAGGAACTCGCCAGATGAAGTTAGTAATCAGCAGTAACCGAGTCGCCGTAGGCAACAAGCTTCGCAATTACATTGAATCGCGCCTGCAGCAATCATTCCAGCGGCTTGACCGGTGGGTACAGAAAGTCTCGGTTTGCCTTGACGACATCAACGGTCCCCGTGGCGGCGTCTGCAAACAATGCCGACTTGTCGTCACCTTAAACGGCGCGGAAACCGTGGTGGTCACAGAAACAGGATCAAGCGTCGGAGCATCGGTATCCAAGGCGATCCGCCGTGCTGGTTTTGCCATGACGAAGCGAGTGAAATCACGACAAGACCGGCGGGTCAAAAAGATCTCGCATCGACATCTTCCCGGAATCGAGCTCGCGACATCGCCAGAACTTTCCGAGCTGGATGACCCTCAATGGGGAAAGTCGCCATGAAATCCTTCGCCACGAAGTACACGGTGACCACTCGCGATCACGCACAGATTACGGGACTGCTGAATGATCCCAAAGTCTGCAACCATGCCTTGCCCGAGGCACTGCGTTCCCTGCGCGAACGACTGCAACACGCTGAGCGTGTCGAAGCGTCCCAGGTGTCCGGCGAACTTGTTTCGATGAATTCGCCGTTCTACCTACAAGACCAAACGACCGGCGAGGTGATCAAGCATTGGTTGTGTTACCCCGATGCCGCTGGCTACTCTGCGAACGACTTGTCCATTTTGTCCCCCCTGGGCGCCAACGTTCTGGGATGCCGCGTGGGGGACGAAATCGTCGTGGACGATGCGAACGGCCGACGACGTCGCTTCACCGTGTTACGAATACTGGCGTAACCCCTGTTCAAACGGTATTAATTATCAGGAACATCAATCTTGATGTTCCGTTTCCGATCGCAAGCGTTTTTCAAACGTCAGCCCTAAGTCGGTGATTTTCGTTCGCAATGTGCTGCGTGCGATCCCTAAAATCTCGCTCGCTTGGGCTTGGTTTCCACCCGCATGGCTTAGCACTTCGGGCAATGCGATCCGATCGATCTCGTTATGCAGTTTCTGATAAAGATTGGGTTGGTTTTCCGAGAGCAACTCATTGACGAATTGCTGAAGATTGGCAACATCCAACCTCGAGGAAGCTGCAACAGGGGACGCCGGCAACTCACCGCGACACGAGGGCGGCAAGGAATCGACAGAGAGAACCTCCCCCACATTTCGCACCAACGCATGCTTCACCGCACTTTGCAGTTCACGCACATTGCCCGGCCAAGGATATTGCTTTAGTCGTGACATTGCCTCCGGTGCGATCGAGCGGACTTGCTTGTGCAAATCTTCGTTGAACAGCTTGACAAAGTGCTCGACGAAGATCGGGATATCCTCAGCACGCTCTCGCAGCGGAGGCAATTGGATCGTGAACACACTGAGTCGGTAGTACAAGTCTTCGCGAAAATCACCCTCGCTGACCATTTCCAACAGGTTTCGATTGGTTGCCGCGATGACTCGCACATCGACCTGGATCGTTTCGTTATTACCGACGCGTTCAAAGCTTCCGTCCTGCAATAACCGCAACACTTTGGCTTGGGTTGCCGGGGTCATATCGCCGATTTCGTCGAGAAAAATCGTCCCCCCATCGACTTGTTCGAACTTTCCCACCCGGCGTTTTTCGGCGCCGGTGAACGCACCTCGCTCATGGCCAAACAATTCGCTTTCAAGTAGGTTTTCGGGCAACGCGGCGCAGTTGATGGCCAAAAAAGGACGATCGGCGCGTCGACTGTGCTGCAGGATCGCGCGTGCGATCATCTCTTTCCCAGTCCCGCTCTCGCCTAAAATCAAGGCATTCACGTCTTGCGGGGCAACTTGACCAATCGCCTTGTAAACCTCTTGCATCGCGGGCGAACGACCAACGATCTGTTCGGCAGTCGCATCGCCGTCCGGCGAGACCGAAAAGGTGGTCGCAGCCTG
>NZ_JBFHFD010000098.1:0-17817 GCF_041583735.1 Novipirellula sp. | reverse complement strand
TACCGCTACACCGAGTGGCGTGATTGGGAAACCAATAACATCGTCGCTTCGGAATTGTACGATCACGAAGTCGATCCACTTGAAATGGTCAACGTCGTAGCAGACCCCGCCAACGCAGACGCGATCAAAGCATCCCAGCGACTGTATCGCATGGGATTTGAGCCATCCGGCAGCGAATAAACAGGTAGGCAGGTGTCTTTTGAGTTTGTCAGCCTGAACGACTAAAACCTTGGGCTTGTTGGGATTTTTGGTTGCGCCGTTTTTCTGCACCTCTCCCGAACGCAGTTTGGGAGAGGTCGAGCAGAGCCTTCAGCGATGCTCGGGTGAGGGCGTCCGAGCAAGTTGAGTTCCACTTCACGCTAAGTTGCGCGGTCGGCCCTCACCCGAACGAGGCCTAAAGGGCCCGTTCGACCTCTCCCAAGCTAACGCTCGGGAGAGGTGACAGACAGGGTAGAGGTCGAGTAGAGCCTTCAGCGATGCTCGGGTGAGGGCGTCCGAGCAAGTTGAGTTCCACTGCACGCTAAGTTGCGCGGTCGGCCCTCACCCGAACGAGGCCTAAAGGGCCCGTTCGACCTCTCCCAGCTTCGCCGGGAGAGGTGACTCGCTACAGCTACCGCTGTCGCGGTGAAAGCGGGCATCATGACAGGCATTTGAAATAGACTTCTTCAGCATTCTCCTTCGTCGGTGGAGAGGTAACTGCAGATACATGCGAAATATCAATTTGGCAGTTCGAATGGACTGTTGCGTAAACAGCGGCACGCGGATTTCTTGGATTTTCCTCAATCCATAGACTTAGATTCCTGTCCTGCGACGCGGTAATTTCGTTTATGATTGAGATTCCCACCTGCCTCCTGCCGCTACATCCCACCCCCTCGCCATTCTATGAACGCCATTCGCTCGCTTGCGCTGTTCGTCGTCCTGACGGGCATCGGTCCTACGCTAGGCTTTTCGGCATCGCCGCTGACGTTCGAGAAAGATGTCCGGCCGATCTTGAAAGCACACTGCTTTCATTGCCACGGTGAGAGTGGGGTGAAAGAGGCGGAACTCGACGTGCGACTGCGGCACTGGATTGTCGCGGGCGGCGATTCAGGCGAAGCGATTGTGGTAGGCAACCCCGATGATTCGTTGCTATTAGAACGAGTCGCTTCGGGTGATATGCCGCCTGGTGACAAAAACCTATCGGACGGCGATATCGCGACGCTGCGTGAATGGATTCAGCAAGGAGCCAAAACCGCTCGCGACGAACCTGAATCGCTCGATGCAGGCGACTACATCACCGAAGAGGAACGAGCCTTCTGGTCGTTCCAACCGATATCCCATCCGAAAATTCCTGCGGTCGCTTCCTCACGCGTTGCCACGCCGATCGATGCGTTTGTTTTGCAGCGGCTCGAGTCGCAAGGCCTCGCTTTCTCGGAGACGGCGGACCGCTATACGCTGATTCGCCGAGCGACATTTGATCTATGGGGATTGCCGCCGGATCCCGAAAGCGTCGAAGCATTTGTTCATGACCCGAGTCCCAATGCCTACAAAAATCTGATCGACCGATTGTTAGCGTCGCCCCGTTATGGCGAACGTTGGGGTCGGCATTGGTTAGACGTCGCGGGCTATGCCGATTCCGACGGTTACACCAACACCGACGTCGAGCGAGAATTCGCCTATTTCTATCGCGACTACGTGATCGACAGTTTCAACGATGACAAACCGCTCGATCAATTCATCGTCGAACAGTTGGCCGGCGACGAGTTGGTGGATGATGCGGGCGGATCTGGCGATTTAACACCGCAGCGGATTGCCCAACTCGCAGCAACTGGTTTTCTAAGGACGGCGCCAGACGGGACGGCCGCGGGGGGAGCGGAACGGGACCTCGCCATCAACTCGACGATCGCGGACACCATCGACATTGTTTCGACATCACTGCTGGGACTGACGGTCGGTTGCGCCCGTTGCCATGACCATCGCTACGATCCGATCAGCCAAGCGGACTACCATCGTCTGCGAGCCATCTTCGAACCTGCACTGGATTGGAAGAAATGGAAAACTCCAATGCACCGACGGATCTCGCTCTATACCGAGGCGGATAAGCAAGCCCGTGCGGCAGTCGAAGCACGAGCCAAGGCAGCTACCGACGCACGCACGCGGCGGCAACAGGAACATCTCGACCGAACGTTGTACGAAGAACTGTTGGTCGTTCCCGATGACGTGCGAGAACCGTTAAAGGCGGCCTACCAAACCGAGAAGGCGAAACGCACCACGGAGCAAGTCGCGTTGCTGGAAGAGTATCCGAGCGTCGCCAGTATCTCGGCGGGATCACTGTACCTGTACTCACAACAACGAGCACGACGGGCCAACGATATCGAAAAGGAGGCTGCCGAACGCGAAGCCCGCTACGTCACCGAAGCACAACAAAAACTCGCCGCCGAATCCCCCGACGTGGTTGTCTCTGCGAAATCGCTCGAACAGCATCATCCCACTGGCTTTGCCGAAGTCCTGCGGTATCGCGAAGCCGCGGCGATTTGCCGAAAACTCGATTCGAAAAAAAAACTCGCCGACCTGCAGAGTGAAATCGCTGAAATCCGCAGCACCGCCCCCAAAGAAAAATTTCTGCGTGTGTTGACCGAACCCGTTAATCATACGCCCGAGTCCCACCTATTCATTCGTGGCGATCACAACCAACTCGGACAAATCGTCGAACCCGGTGAACTGACCGTCTTGCAATCGTTTACGCCGGTGGAGATCGTTGCAAATGATTCTGATCGTTCGACCACTGGGCGACGACTCGCCTACGCACGGCATCTAACCAGCGGCAAACATCCGCTGTTGGCTCGGGTGTTGATCAATCGCATTTGGCTACACCATTTTGGTCGCGGGATCGTCGATTCGCCTGGCGATTTTGGGCGTCTGGGCTCGGAACCGACGCATCCCGAATTACTCGATTGGCTTGCGGATGATTTGATGCGTAGCGGTTGGAAACTAAAACGGATGCACCGCATGATGATGTTATCGACCACCTACACCCAAGCATCACATCGCACTGAAAAGCTCGACCGCGTCGATCCCGACAATCGGTTGTATGCTCGGATGTCAATTCGGCGATTGGAGTCCGAAGCGATCCGCGACGCGATGATTGCCGCAACCGGTGTCATGACAAGCGAGATGCACGGTCCTCCGGTGCCCGTCAAAGAGGACGCAGTAGGGCAGATCGTGCTGGGCAAAGAAAAGCTTGATGGCGAACGCAAACCGACGGGTGAAGACAGCGATTTCGAAGGAGTATCTCGACGAAGTGTCTATGTTCAAGTTCGCCGCAGCCGTCCGTTGGCGGTCTTGGAAACCTTTGACATTGCGACGGTGTCCCCTAACTGCACCGAACGCAATTTTTCCAATGTCGCCCCTCAATCGTTGCTGCTGATGAACAGCCAATTTGCGATCGACCATGCCGAGCGACTCGCTGATCAAATGATTCGCGAGGACGACGATCCAGCGGAACAGATATCGCAGGCATGGAAACAATGCTTCGGCAGCTCGATCGAGAACACGGTGCTCGTTGAAATGATGGATTTCATCGAGAAGCAAACTGCCGCATTTCGAGCTCGAAACACAAAACTGACTCCTGGCGCCGCACACCGATTGGCGCTGGCGAGTGCCTGCCAAGCCATGTTTAGTACCAACGAGTTTTTATACGTCGATTAGGACCGTCGGAAGAACAACTGGCGGCGTCTTCCGTAGTGGACGAGCCAACGGAGTCCTTTTTGGCTCAGTGAAGCTGCGGGACTCGTAGCCTCGTCCACTACCGCCCGCCGTTTATTGTTCCGAACGTCCTTAGTTCCCCCCCAAGAATCCGTGTCTGCTGCTAGCGTTGGCTCGCGGCGGTGTGAAGCATGTTCTGGAAGTAGCGAAATTTGTCAAGAGTTTCGACCTGTTCGGCACTTCACGAAAGTCTCGACGACTTCCGCTACGCAAATTGAGCACAATTCGCTAACCGACTTCCCACAATAATGAAAATGCCATGACCTTCTACGACTCGCAAAGACGTTCGACACGGCGACACTTCCTGGCATCCTCGATGATGCGTGGCGGCCCACTCGCACTGGCCTGCATGATAGCCGAACATGCCAATGGCGAGCCCAAGAAACCGCAAATGGGAACGCATGGGTTTGATTTGAAACCCAAGACGCCACCGATTGCCCCTCGTGCCACGGCGATGATTTCGATGTTCATGCAGGGCGGACCGAGCCAGATCGATCTGCTGGACCCGAAACCGCTGCTCAACAAAATGCATCTGCAAAAGTTCCCGGGCAAAATCAAATACGACAACGCGGCTCAGGCGAGCTCAAAGATTTTTGGCTCGCCCTGGAAATTCAAAAAGTACGGTGAACATGGCACCGATGTTTCCGAGCTGCTGCCGCACTTTTCCACGATTACCGACGATGCGTTGGTGATTCGGTCAATGCAAACCGGCGTCAACAACCATGGGCAATCGATCCATGCGATGAACGGGGGACGGCCGCTGAAAGGGCGGCCCGCACTGGGCAGCTGGTTGACGTACGCCTTAGGTGCCGAGAGTCAAAGTTTGCCGGCCTACATTGCCATGACCGATCCACAAGGGTTGCCCGTCGAAGGCGTGCTGAACTGGTCCAACGGCTGGTTGCCGTCGCTGTTTCAAGGCACGGTGATCCGTCCGGTCGAGCCGCGAATTTTGAATTTGCAGCCTCCGCCGCATCTGGATGGTGAAATTCAGGAAAACTATTTGGCGATGTTGGCGTCACTGAACAAGCGACATGCTCAGCGGCGGGCGGGTGAACATGAATTGCAAGCGCGGATCGCCAATTATGAATTGGCCGAACGGATGCAGTTTGCCGCCGACGAAGCGACCGATCTCAGTCGTGAATCCAAAACGATGCATGAGATGTACGGAATCAATCAGCCTGAAACCAAAGAGTTTGGTGAGCGTTGTTTGATTGCTCGTCGCCTGATCGAGCGAGGCGTTCGCTTTGTGCAGCTGTTTACCAAAAACCAATACTGGGACCATCATGGCGCGATCGTTAAAGGGTTGCCCGCATCGTGCCGCAAAATCGACAAACCCGCGGCCGCGTTGGTAAAAGATCTAAAACAGCGAGGGCTACTAGACACCACCGTCGTGCATTGGGGGGGTGAAATGGGACGTTTGCCGGTGATCCAAAACGAGGCCAACATCGGTCGCGATCACAACACCGACGGTTTTTCAATGTGGGTCGCTGGCGGTGGTTTCCGAGCCGGTATCTACGGAGCGACTGACGAATTTGGACATCACGCGGTCGCCGATACTGTCAACCATTTTGACTATCACGCCACGTTGTTACATCTGTTCGGAATCGATGCCGAGCATCTGACCTACGAACAAAATGGCCGCGAGCAAACGCTGATCGACGGACAACCCGCCAAAGTCATCGAAGGATTGCTAGCGTGACGCGGGCTCCAAGGCCCTTGCCCAACGCCGTGAACGATTTTTGGTAGCTACCTTCGCCAGAAGGTGGTGATTTGCATCATCGCGCCAACAATCCACGCTCTGGCGAGCGTAGCTACCTTCGCCAGAAGGTGGTAATTTGCATCATCGCGCCAACAATCCACGCTCTGGCGAGCGTAGCTACGAAACGCAAATGCCGTATTTTTCAGCCTAGTCAACGTTCACGGCGTTCAGCAGGAGCTTGTGAACGAGAGTTTTTTTCCGGTTTTAACGGATCATGCTGACTTTTTCGCCGAAAAATAGGAAGGAGGACTGCAGAACGCGATCTCGAGCGGCGGACGGGATCGGTGCGGCATGTCTGGCGCGTTACGATCCGGCGCCCCACCACATGCAGACCAATCCGGTGATCTGCTGTTTTCGACACGGGTTCTTGGAAATCATTGCAATGCGGCGTAAGCACGGCCATTTTGCAAATCGCGGTCGCCGCTGGCCGAGCGTCCTGCTCGCCCTCGTCGCTCTATGGACTTACGCATCGCCTGCCCAGTCACAGCAAGTTGCACTGACACCGCCAGTGCCCGCTGGCGATGCCGTTGACCCGCCGCTTTCGGACGCGATGCGCCGGATCGAACAGCTTGAGCAAACGGTGTTCGAGCTTCAGCAACGCCAACCGACAGGAATGATCGAAGAAGACGCTTCGATTTGTTTTGAGGCACCGGTAACCGAGCATCCCTCTCACTATCCGATCTACGATACCGGATGGACGTTGCGACCCTATGATGCCGAGAAGACTCCGTTTGAATTGACAATTGGTTTGCACAACCAGTTCCGCTACACCGGATTCAGCCGAGATGAGGCCAGCGATGTTGACGCAGCAGGTAACGTTCGCTCCATCCCCAACCGTAACGACTTTGATGTCAACCGCGGTCGCTTGGTTTTTTCAGGTTACGCACTCGACAAAGATCTCGGTTTCTACGCCAACATCGATTACAGCACCGTGGCTTCGAATTCCATTCAGCCGTTGTTGACTTGGATTTCATTTCGTCAAAGTGACGCGTTGACACTTTATATGGGGCTGGGCAAAGTTCCTGGCACCTGGGAGTGGCAGCAGACGTCACGCTACACGCTGGGGGCCGACCGAACGCTTGCGACCACGTTTTTCCGACCTTCGATCAGTGCCGGAGTGTGGGGAATCGGTAAGCTGGCAGATACACTTTCTTACACCGTTTACGTCGGCAATGGTCTAAACACATTGTCGCTGCAATCATCTGACCTGGATACGAACTTTGTCTATTCCGCACTGGCATCGTGGGAACCGCTTGGTGATTTCGGTGTCGGTTTCTCGGACCAAGAACACCACCAAGACTTAGCCATCCGCATCGGTCACGGTTTAACGCAAACTCGAAACGACAGCACTTCGAGCGATCAATCGGGAGCCGAACAAACGGTGGTGCGATTGAGCGACGGCACACGTCTGGTTGAGCCCAATGCACTCGCTTCGGGAGTCACCGTCAACGCCTTTGACGTGTGGCTGTACACGGTCCACCTCGGGCTCAAGAAGCAAGGTTACAGCTTCAGCAGCGAGGTGTTTATGCGATGGCTGCGAAACATCGAAGGGACTGGCGGAACGCAGTTAGAGTCGCTGTTTGATAACGGTTTCTATGTCCAAGGCGGGGCGTTTATGATTCCCAAGAAACTGGAATTATTTGCCCGCGGCTCCGCCGTCACCGGAAACTTCGGTACCGGCAGCGAAGTGGCGGCCGGATTGAATTGGCATCTCTTTGAACAGCGATCCGCCCGACTGACTCTCGACCTGACCGACATCCGCGACTCACCCGCCGAACAATCTCGCACGGGCTATGTCGCAGGCGAAAGTGGCACTCTGGTCCGCATGCAGCTTTGGACCTTCTTTTAACATTGTCGTTGATCGCTCCGCGATCAAAACGTTGGATCGCAGGGTACGTGTGATTCTTTTACTGAGGTAGCGCAACTCGAGAACGGCATAATGATTTAATCGATCTTCGAAAATTGATGTTAGCGCCCAAACGCAACGCTGTGAAGCATTTTCTCGTAGCTACCTTCGCCAGAAGGTGGTGATTCGTATTGGCCGGCAACCATCCACTACGGAACTCAAATGCCGTATTTTGTCGTCTCTAGATGCTTCACAGCGTTGGCCCACGCGGCTAACTAAATCAACAGGCCGTTGACGACTTCCGCTACGACCCAGTGCGTCCCACGCGATCGACAATACTCTGGTTCGGACGTTTTTTCCCGACGGAGCAGAACCCGAAGAACCGCCATTTTTACGCAGTTTTTCGCTTGACTTCACTTGTAGTCAGCGATAACTTGACGACAGATGTAGTCCAATGCGTTTTTCGTCGGGATGCTGTGTATGACCCAACCGCCCTCCAAGGGACGCGCTCCAACACTCGGGCGTGTCGAGCTTGAAATCCTGCAGTTTATCGATGTGAATCATCCCGTCACGGTGCGTGAAGTGGCAACGTATTGGTTTGAAAAAACGGGCCAGGCGAGGACGACCGTGCTGACGGTGATGGACCGATTGAAGCAGAAGGGGTTCCTGACTCGCAAAAAAATCAGCAACGTCTATCACTACAGCCCCAAGCGATCGGGATCGTCGGTCTTGCAACATTTGGTCTCGGACTTTGTCCAAGGAGTTCTCGGCGGATCCGTTGCTCCGTTTGTTGCCTACCTGAATGACGCCAAGTCGATCGCTCCCGACGAGTTAGCTCAATTGAAGCAAATCGTTAACGAGTTGGAAGCCAGTGCAAAGGCCAACGCGAAGGAGCCATCATGAACGATTGGCTGCCGGTTTGGTCCGATGCGATGCAGCGAACTCTGTTGCCGATGACCATTGCAGTCGTTGTGTTGTGGTGCATCGAATCGTTGACAACGTGGCTGACGCCAAAGCATCGTTCCTGGCTGTGGCGGTTGACATTTATCAAGTGCCTTTTCGTTTTCTGTTTGCCAATTGCCTTGCCGCTACCCGGCATTGTGGGCAATTCGTTGCACTTCGTATCATTTCCAGCCGTGATCCAGGCAGCGCCACTCGAAGCGGTCACTCCGTCGCCGGATCGTTTGACCAGCAACACTGGCACCGAAACGTCGCCACAGTTCAGGACCGTCGCTCAATTCGCTTCATCACAAGAGACAACAACTGCGACACCGGCGTTTTTCCCCTTTGCCAATGCGACTTTGTGGCTCGTTCTGCTTTGGGCGACAGCTCTCGTCTTCCAACTGGTTCTTTTGCTTCATCATCATGCCGCACTACGAACGCAGTTGCGTCGTGGAAGAGTGAGTGATATTCCGAAATCGCTGCGAACGATCTATCGTGAAACCGCGGATCGAATGGGAGTTCGGCATCCACCGGTGTTGCAGCTCAACGATCGATTTACCAGTCCGGCACTCGTGTTCAGCGGACGCGTATTACTGGTGCTGCCTGCGGATTTACAGCAGCGACATGGTGACGAAGCTTGCCGCGCTGCGATCGCTCACGAACTCGCCCACCACCGTCGATCGGACCTGCACTGGAATGCCCTGGTCACGTTGGTCTGTGCCGTCTTGTTTCTCTTCCCTCCGCTATGGCTAGCCCGTCGGCGGTACCGAATTGCGGTCGAATCCGCGTGCGATTGGGACGCCATTGGTTACGCTCGCGTTGACCTAGCCACCTACGCTCGATTGCTGATCGAACTGTTGGAACCGCCCTCTCGCACATCCCCATCCCCGGCCATCATGTCGATGGCCGGCAGTGAACCATTTCGCTCCCTCTCGGAAAGGCTAAAAACTATGAAACGCTTTGACGGTTCGTCGCGTCGTACTCGTGTCATTCACACCGCGGTTTCGCTGCTGATGTTGTGCGTCCTGATCCCCTGGACTCATGCCGATGACAAGTACAAGGCTGATGACAAGTACAAGACAGACACACAAACATCGTCGGCCACGGTCACCAGCTCGTCATCCACGCAAAGCTCGGGTAATGGCGAGACGCGAAGCACCAGCACCGTGACGGGAACGGCCAACGGAAACGCATCGGGGGCGGGCGCTGCCAATGGGAAAGCCACTTCGCTTAAAATGCGGAATGGCAAAGAGGTAAAGTCGAACCAAGCCTCCAGCTCGGCGGCTGCAGATGTCGCTGGCCAGAAAAAGCCAGCTAATCAATACGGCAACCGCGATTCGAAAATCACGACATCCAATCAAGCGTCATCGACGTCCAGCATCCAAATCAACGACATCAAAATCTCTCGATCGGTCCACTCTGAAAACGGCGTCACGTCGACGAAGATGGATGTGATCGACAAGACCAATAAGATTGCCGTTCGCGAGAGCAGTGACGAGGGCATCGAAGTACGTGTGCGTGACCGCGAAAAAAATCCCGATGGCAGCATTAATGAAAAGGTTTACACCGCGAAGTCGTGGGACGAGCTACAACAGCAAGCTCCAGACCTCGTTCGAAAGATCAAACGGTACGAGAAAATGGCGGGCAACGTGACCGTGTCTACAGACGTTCGCGATGGCATAGCAACAGCATCTTCCATCGCCGACGCCTTCTCGCCCAACGTCGATGTTGTCCAGCTTGACGCCAAGGAAATGATGAAGGCTCAACTGCGTGAAATGCTCGATCAGCATCCCGATAATCCCGAGATGCAAAAAATGATCCGGAAAACGCTCGATAGCCTTGATAAAGACTAGCGCCGGCAATCTTTGAAGTAGCGAAAGTCGCGAAGACTTTCGTCGATCCAAGGACGGCCGAAACTCTTGGCGAGTTTCGCTACGAGAAAAGGCATGTTGGAACCGAAACTCTACGCGAGTTTCGCTACGAGAAGGGGGATGGTGGAACCGAAACTCTGCGCGAGTTTCGCTACGGGCGAGGCTCACTTCACGGTGCGGGTGGCGGCTGGACATCACCTATCTTGGCTGGAATTCACTGAGCCGGATCGATGTCTTGATCTGCGGTTTGCCGGCGATATCGAGAATGTCGATCGTTACCTCAGGATCGACCGCGTTCCAATCGATCGAGATCACTCCAAAGTTTTCCTCGTGATAGGTTTGCTCGACGGCGCGAAATTGGTTGCGTGTCGGTGTTCCTCGCGGATGCTTCTGGTTCAAACTGCTCGAAGTGGCATCGATCAACGGATAAGCCACATCGTCGCTGGCAACGGACACCTCGGCCCAATGTCGGTCTCCACTGACGATCACCACGCCACCTGCATCGGTACTTTTTACCAGATCGAATAGTCGCTGCCGTTCGTGCGGCAAATTGGCCCATGTTTCTTGACCTGCGGCCTCTGCGACCACCTGGATTCCTGATGCGATCACCCGTACCTCCGCAGGCAATCGAAGCTGCTGCTCGAGCCACCGCCATTGAGCTTCCCCCAACATCGTTTTCTCAGGATCTTCGTCCCGCAAATACGGGCCACCAACCTGCCGCGGCCCCGTCTTTAGCGGCGAACGAAAGTAGCGGGTGTCGAGCATGATTACTTGGATGCGTTTTCCCGATGGCCCGAATAACTTGGCGTCATAAACTCCCGCTTGTTGACGTTTGGGTGAGTCGGCCGAAACGCCCCAGAAATCCAGAAATGCTTGTTGAGCCGCGTCGCGTTCGGGGTAAGACGCACCGCCATCGTTCAGGCCATAATCATGATCATCCCAAGTCGCCATGACCGGACAACACGATCGCAACGCTTGAAATCCTTTATTTTCAGCCAGTACGCCGTACTTTGCCCGCATCACGTTGATGTCCGATGTGTCTGCGTAAATATTGTCACCGAGGAACAACAACAATTGCGGCTCGGCTCGCAACATGATCGGAAAAATGGGTGTCGGACGATCCTGCCTGATACAAGACCCAAACACCACCCGCGAAATCACCGACTCGGATGTGGAGTCGTCAGTCGGTTCCGCCGTCGATGCAACAATTGGGATCAGCATGAACAAGATGGCGAACAGGGGAATCCGCAGTGGTCGCAACATTGAAAACCTATCGGGGCAGGTGGGAAGATTTTTTTGGAGGGATCAGCCAGGGGCATCAGTATAATCGTCCGGCACGAGCCACGTGAAAGCCGCCAGGCGATGGTAATTTTTCCGGCTTTTGGGTTCTTCGGCTCTGTCCACTGCCGTAAACGATTATCGTGTAGCCACCTTTCGCCGGAAGGTGGTGATTCGCGCGGGATACCAACAATCCACGCTCTGGCGAGCGTCGTTACAAAACACAAATGACGAACGCGATAGGCGTGTCGTCGTTGTTCACTTTTCCTTTGGCAATTGATCCATGACAAACAAACTCGACGATATCGCTGAGCGAATTGGCAGGACGATCAATGAGCTTGACATTGATTTCAGCAACTTCACTCTGTTGGGTTGGATGGTCAGTCTGATGTCGCTAGGCATTGGTGGCGGTGCTGCCTACGCCGCTTGCTATCCGCTGGTGCAGCGCAATGGCTGGGACAAAGCTGCCGGATTAGTGTTTTGCTTTACCATGATCGCGGTCACTACCGGATCCTTCCTGATGCTGCGATGGATGTTCCAGCACGTAGGAATGTCAATCACGAAACACGAATTGAGAGAACAGGACGGTATTGACGAATGCGATCGCGGCTAAGGGCAACGCTGTCAAGCATTTCGTAGCGGAACTCGTCAAGAGTTTCGGGGAGTATACACAATGAAACGAAAGTCTTGACGACTTCCGCTACGCTAATTTAGCACAAAGTCTATAAGAAAAGATGCTTCACCGCGTTCGGCTTAGGAGCATCGGATCCATTGATGTCGTGGTTCATCCCGCGATTCATCGTTCTGATCGCGGAGCGATCAACGACTATCCATCGATTGTTCGAGCACCCGCATTACGTTCCCACCAATGACTTTACGAATCACTTCGTCACTGTGGCCACGCTGGACAAGTCCCACCGTGTACAGTGGCCAATTCGTCCACGCGATGCTCTCGTTCATTACCGCGGTCGTTTTGAAATTATCTTTCGGCCACAGCATTCGGAATTCTTCGCGTTGACGTGATCGCTTGGGAACTTTTGCCTGCTCGGCGGCGGAGGCTTGCGATGTGTAGGAAACATCGGTTCCAATTGCGACCGCGTCGGGGCCAAACTTTTGGATCACGTAATCGATGTGGTCCAACAAGGCGTTGATGTTCCCGTCACCACCAAGGTAGCGTGGGATGCAGCAGATCCCGATGTAGCCGCCCGAATCCACAATCGCCTTGATCACATTGTCCGGTTTGCTGCGAAAATGCGAATAGAGCGTTTCGCATGTTGAATGGCTTGCCACCACGGGACGTGACGACGACTTCGCCGCTTCGAGACTCGTTTGCCATCCACTATGAGCACAATCGGGAATCACCCCCACGCGATTCATCTCCGCGATCGCACGATGCCCGAAATCGCTTAGCCCCGCATTACTCGTTTCACCACAACCATCGCCAATCATGTTGCGACGCTGGTAGGTCAAATGCATCATCCGAATCCCCAGCTGGTGGAAGATACGGACGTAACGCAGCTCGTCTTCGACCGACAACCACTGCTGTGCTAACGGAACGCCGTTGCCGGTGAAATAGTAACAATGCCGTCCTTCCCGTTTCGCCGTGGTGACGTCGCTAGGCACCGCCGCCTTAGACACGAACCCTCGCATCAGATCGGTCGCGTAAGTGTGACGCGCCAATCGCTTGATCAGTCGTAGCGGATCCTGGCCTTCCTCGCCCGCATTGTTGAACACGCAAGTCACTCCGGACGCCCGCCATGCGTCGCGGAATTCTTGTTGCTCCAGCGGATCGGTCACGAACCGCGTCATCGTCATCTCTTCACGCAAATCCTTCAATTCCTCCGCTGACGCTCCCGCTTCCGCCTGAGCCGCAAATTTCGCTCCGTCGATTGCCGCACGCGGACCAAAGCCATACGCATCAAACACAATCGATTCAGCATGCAATTTTAATCCACGCTCGAGTTCGGCCGTCGACGGTTTCAACAGTCCCAGTGCCACTTCACGCGACTTGTCGATTTTGGGATTCAACCGCGTCGTCAAGTCGCTTACGGGATCACGCGTTACCGATTCCGCTGCACCCACTAACCGGGAAGAGGCCGTGAGTGCCGCTGTTCCGGCAAGCGACCCCATAAACTGACGTCGATCAAACATCGCGAATAACCTGCGGGGGGAAAGTGAGGCGTGAGGAGTGAGGAGTGAGGAGTGAGGAGTGAGGAGTGAGGAGGGGCGAGGGGCGAGGGGCACTGCGGTGGCTGGACTACGGATTCGTTCGGAAGGGAGTTGCCGGTAAACCCGCTCCGTTGAACAAATTCGTTTTAGGGTCGTTGGTCCAGGCATAACGGACTGCGGTCGGTTGATCGACCATTTTGCTCGAAACAACGACGCGGTCGCCGTCGATCTCAGCTACGGCGGGGTGCCAAGTTTCGCCGTCGGCGGTGATTTCGAATCCGACCAGCGGTCCGCCGCTCGACTCGAGTCCTTCGGCATGTTTGAAGCGAACGACGATCTTATCACCCTGGATCTCATGGCCATCGGGCAGCGGGCCTGAGACGGCCGCGACCTCTGCTTCATAAACCGTACCGAGTGCCCACAGCGCGAGTCGTCGTCCGACTTCTTGCTTGTTTTTGGGATGAATGTCTTTTGTGTCACCGATGTCGATATTGATTCCCATCCCCGTTTTAGGAACCGACAACGTCTTCAGCATCGCCTCGCGAACGGTCGGCCAATCACGCCCGTTGCCGGAGTAATTTGGCAACTGGGCCCAAGCGAACGGAAAATCATAGCCCCACCGTTTCCGCCAATCTTGAATCAGCAAGGGCAATTGATACTGATAATACTTTGCCTTTTCAGGGGTTGAGTTCGCTTCGCCTTGATACCAAATCGCACCGCGAATCGCATACGGAATCAGCGGAGCAATTTTGCCGTTAAACAGACCACCCACGTTGCCTTTGCGAGATTGCGCGGCAACAGGATCACGAGGTTTTCGGGGAAGCGGCTTTCCTTCGGCTTTTGCCTTTTTCGCGGCGGCTTGATAACGCTCAAGCGCCCGTTCGTAATTCGCTTTTAGAGTCTCCAAATCCACTGGCTTTCGTCCTTGCGATGCGGCAAAGAACGGTTGCAAATCTTTGTTGGCACGCTGGGCGTCAGCATCAATCCAAGCTTCGATCGGTGTACCACCGACTGAGGAATTGATTAAACCGACGGGTACATCCGCTTCGGAGTGAATTTCACGACCAAAGAAAAACAGCGTTGCAGAGAAACCGCCCACGGTATCCGCCGAACAAACTTGCCATCCCCCGTTGCCTTCTTTTGCCGGCGTGGGAGAGCTGCCGGAGGTCTCTTTGAACATCCGAATGGATGGAAGGTCCGCTTTCTTCTGTTCCCCTGCAAAGTCATTCGCTCGATTGACCGTCATCGCCATATTCGATTGGCCCGACCCTAGCCACACTTCGCCCACCAAGACATCGTTGATCGTGATCTCGTTCTTCCCAGCGACCTTCATTGTGGTCGGTTTGCCCGGTTTCAGCGAATCGAGCTTCAGCGACCAACTTCCGTCTTCGCCCGCGTTCACCGTTTTCGTTTGGCCGCCGATCTCCACACGCACTTCCTCACCCGGTTCGGCCCACCCCCAAACGGGAACTTTCGTATCTTGCTGCAAAACCATATGGTCTGAAAAAATCGCGGGCAGCGAGACATCCGCGTAGACGAGCGAAAGTGGAAGCATCGAAAATGCGAGCACCAGCCCGAGATGTGTTCGTCGAATCATGTCAGTTTCATTCCAATGGGGAAGTAGATCGATGGGGTCTATAGAATACAGAACGCCGTGACGATTTTCAGGCGTCGTGCGTCGATCGGCAAAACAATTTTGTCGAGCGAAGTTTGATTCCGTATCGCTGTGAGCAGCAGGCCGCAGCGAACTCCACTATACTTTAACGCCATCCGCAATGCCGTGGGGCGACATGCCCGGCGTGCATGTTCCACTGCACCAAAATTGGCTAGCCCCCCTCCAACCTCCCTCCTCCTTCGCTTCCTACCACGAAAGAAAATCCCGATGCGTCCACTCTCGATCGGCGTCTGCCGCAATCTTTTCCTCCTCGCCTGTGTCCCGCTGTCTTTACTTGGAGGAGTCGCTGTCGCAGCCGACGCATTCTCTCTGAGTGTGGCTACCGACCACGATGATGCTCTCTACAACGTCGGCGACGAGGCCGCCTTCGTTGTCACATTGGAAAAGGACGGTCAAAGACTCGAACAAGGCTCGGTGAGTTACGTCGTCGATGATTTTTTGAAAAGCGGAAGAGCAGCTGGATTGCCCGAAGGCGAGCTATCACTCGGCGACTCACCCGCTCGTGTTGTGGTGAAGGGTGCGAAGCCTGGATTTTTGCGTTGCACTGTGACTTACAAACCGAACGAAGGAAAATCGATCACGGCCGCGGTGGGAGCAGGATTTTCGGTGCTTCAGATTGAGCCAAGCATGCCTGTGCCGGACGATTTTGACGCTTATTGGGACGAGCAAAAACGGCTGCTTGCTGAGATTCCGGCCGATGCGACCCTAACTGCGGTCGAGCACAACGATGAATCGATTGAGTGCTTTGACGTTCAAGTGCCATGTCTGGGCGGGGCCCCGGTGTCGGGATACTTTGCCAAACCGAAACAGTCCAAGTCGAAAAGTTTACCAGCGATTCTGTGGGTGCACGGCGCTGGCGTCCGCAGCTCGAGTTTAGGAAACGCGGTTAAGGGCGCGAAAGCAAACATGCTATCGATGGACATCAACGCTCATGGCATTCCCAACGGAAAGCCCGACGCGTTTTACGCCGAAATGAGTGGCGGGCCGCTGAAGAGCTATCGCTATGACGGACGCGAGGATCGCGACACCAGTTATTTTCGTGGCATGTATTTGCGTCTGGTGCGTGCGATCGATTTCCTAACATCGCAACCACAATGGAACGGTCGTGATGTGGTCGTGATCGGACACAGCCAAGGTGGCGGACAATCGCTTGTCGCCGGTGGATTGGACTCACGCGTAACGATGATTGCTCCGGGCGTTCCTGCAATTTGTGATCACACCGGCGTCGTCGTAGGACGAGTCAACGGTTGGCCCAAGTTGGTTCCCAACACCGAAGATGGCAAACCCGACGCAAAGGTATTGGAAGCATCGCGGTACGTGGACGCTGTGAACTTTGCTTCGCGCTGTCGCGCCGCCGCGATCATGAGCGTGGGCTTCATTGATGGGGTATGTCCGCCATCAAGCTGTTACGCCGCCTACAACGCATTGCAAGGCGAGAAGCAAATGATCAATCAACCGGACATGGGGCACGCAGCGCCATCGCATATCCAGAAGGCCTTCTTTGATCAAGTGCTCGCGCACGTCAATCAAACCGTGACGGCGTCGGCGAAGTAAATACGGTTTGCATTTATGAGGCGCGGCTCAAGTCTGGGCTGCTAAAAGTTTGATGTTGACAATTGGATTTAAAGCACTGGTTTTTCTTCCGGCTTCATCCTTCAGGCACCTCTCCCCAAACGAAGTCGGGTGAGGGGGCGACCGCGCAAGTCGAATCCACTGCACGCCATGTTGCGCGGTCGGCCCTCACCCGAACGAGGCCTGAAGGGCCCGTTCGACCTCTCCCAGCTTCGCCGGGAGAGGTGACTCGCTACAGCGACCCTGTCGCGGTGAGAGCGGGCATCATGACAGCACCACGGCCTAGTCTGACGTTAACTCGCCGGGATTGGGATCACCCAGGCGATCGTGGATGTATAGCATCTGAATCAGCACCATCAGCACGACCACAAGCGGGGCGGCCATCATGATTCCGATCACTCCCACAATGATGCCCATCCATAGTTGAGCGGCGATCGTCAAAATCGGAGGCAGGGTTACCTCGTGTCGCTGGATCATTGGCGTGATCAGATAGCTTTCGATACCTTGCAGAGCGAGATTGAAAACAATCACATAGATTGCGGTTTCGGTCCCCACATTCAACGCCAATAGAACTTGAGGGACCGCTGCCATCAACGGGCCGATATTGGGGATAAACGTCAACAGTGCGGCGACAACGCCCAACGTGATCGGTAGCGGAACATCCAAAAACCACAACCCGATTGCGGTCAGAATACCGACGAGCGTCATGGACATCACGCGGCCGACGATCCATCGTCCCAGTGCGTCCCGCAATTGCTGCAACACATCCGAAACACGGCCGCGTCGCTCTTTCGGAAACAGCTTGGTCAATCCGTTGCAATAAAGTCGGGGTTCATAGGCGGCATACGCTCCTACGAAAAAGATCACGATCGCTCCGGTCATTGCCCAGCCGACTGATCGCAAACCGCCCACTAAACTCGACACCGCCGAATCCCCTTGCTGGCTCATCATCGACTGTACT
>NZ_JBFHFD010000097.1:0-17890 GCF_041583735.1 Novipirellula sp. | reverse complement strand
TCGCACTCCCCGCTTTGAACCGATGAAGGGGATGGGGGTATTGGTTTCGAATAACAATAGCGACAGCAACTCCGAGATTGGATCAATTTCCCAATCATGCCGCACGCTGTATATGCCGGTGGTTCGCGGTTATGTGCCGGCGTTATTAACCGCGTTGGACGCAGCCGATCCGGATTTGCTGGTCGGAAAACGTCCGACCACCAATGTGCCGGGTCAAGCATTGGTGTTGATCAATAGTCCTGAAATCAATCAATGGTCCGAGGCGACGGCGGAGCGAATCTGCAATGAACACCGTGATTTTCCGACGCGAATCGAAGCCGCCTATCGATGCTGTTTCCAGCGGATACCAACGGCAGAGGACCATCGATTGGCCACTGATTTTTTCGCCGGCGAAGAAGACTCCGCTTCACGATGGCATGCATTTGTTGCCGCGATGTTCGCCGCAACGGAATTCCGTTTACTCGATTAGCACTTACATTCGGTAACTCCTCTGGCCGCTGCGATTTGAAGCGGCCCCCCTGCAATCCATCCGACAAGCAACGCAAAAGGTTCGAACATGACGATCTCTCGAAGACGCTTCCATACCGCGGCGAGTATCGGACTGGGTTCGCTGGTAGTCACAGCACCATCGCTTGTTTCGTCATGCGGTGCCGCGGCAATCCAGACGCCTCATGTGCCACCACGAATCAAACGTGTGATTTTTTTATTCATGCATGGCGGACCGAGTCACATCGATACATTCGATTACAAACCGATGTTGGCCAAGCAGGATGGAAAGCCGCTGCCGTTTGCGTTGCCCGCCAACATCGACGCAGCGCCGACACTGATGAACGGCCCATGGAAATTCAAACGACGTGGCGAATCAGGACTTTGGGTCAGCGATTTGCTGCCACACATGGCGTCCGAAATCGACTCGATGTGCGTCATCCGCAGCATGCATACCAAGGGGCAATCGCATGGCCAAGCGGTCGGCATGATCAACACCGGCAGCGACAACCTGGTACGCCCGAGCGTGGGAGCGTGGATCAGTTACGCGTTAGGCAGCGGTCATCCCGACTTGCCGGCGCACGTAGCGATCTCGCCAGCGACGGCACATGGCGGACCGCGCAATTACGGCGCCGCGTTTCTGCCGGCGATGCACCAAGCGACCGTGATCGGACGCAACGGGCGGTTCGGCGACGGCAAGATCCCGTTCCTCGACAGCCGCGAAGACGAAGCGTCATTACGTGAACGATTCGATCTGATTCAAGCAATGAACCAGCGGCATTTGGCCCGCAGCGGCGTCGATCGTGAAATCGAAGGAGCGATCGAAGCGGTCGACTTGGCATCACGAATGCGAAACGCTGCACCCGAGGTGATAAATTTGAACAATGAGTCCGCGGCAACACAACGCGATTACGGGATCGGTGAAAAGACGACCGATTCGTTTGGTCGTGGATGCTTGTTGGCGCGTCGATTGGCCGAGGCGGGCGTGCGGTTCATCAGCGTTAGCAGCGGTCAAGTGTGGGACCAGCATGGTAACCTAAAAGACGGTCACAACAAAAACGCGGCGGCGACGGATCTTCCCGTTGCAGCGCTGATTCGCGACCTAAAACGCCGTGGTTTGTGGGACGAAACGCTTGTCGTGTGGGGTGGCGAGTTTGGCCGAACGCCGGTGGTGCAAGGCAAAAATGGACGCGACCATAACCCTCAAGGCTTTACGATGGTGTTGTCCGGCGGCGGCGTCAAAAGCGGGTTTGCCTATGGCGAAACGGATGATTTTGGCTATTACGCTCGCACCGATCGCGTTCACATGCACGACCTGCATGCCACCCTTTTGCACTTGCTCGGGATCGACCATACACGTTTGACGTACCCCTACGCGGGTCGCGATTTCCGCTTGACCGATGTTGCAGGCCGTGTCGTCGAGGACATTTTGGTGTAGTCAAGATTCATGAAAGGGACGCTACACCACGCATAACAGTGGATCAGCTTACCTTGGTCAATTTTTCGAGCGGCACGTAGTAGCGAACATAGCGACCGCCGTCACTGAACCGCTGTCCTTTCTGATTTTCGACCAAGACTGTTGCCCGCCGCGTGATGCGATTGACGCGTCCGAGCATGTTGTGTCCATCGTGTACAAAGCGAACTTGGTCTCCGACGCGAACGTCAAACTTGATCAATGCGCGTTCGCGTTGGGTGATCAGATCGTGCCGATAATCGCGATGATCAAAATAGCGGCTGGCAATCGATTGGAAGCGTTTTTCGTTACAATTCCCGCTGTTCCAAATCAGCATTTCGACCAAGTGTGTGAACTCGTGTTCGGCAATCCGCTGCATCGCTTCGAGTCGATTGCGACAAACGCGGCCTGTCACCTCGACGGGTCGATCCACGTCCTCGAACGTCTGGAACAGCAACGTGGAAGAGAGAATCAGTTCAAAATTCCGTTGCCGATTGATGCCGTGGGGATAATGAGTGACTAGTTTGCCGGCCACTCGCGTCATCCGTGACGAGAAACCAAACGACAATCCTTCGGCGCGGGCGGTTGGCAGAATTTTCCCAGCAAAGAACCGCTCGTCGTACATTTGGATCATTCGCACCAAGTCATCACGCCCGACTTTGGTGAAGTTCGGGCGGCTGATCAAACGGCTCAGTGAGAGCGTTTGGTCATAGATCTCGCGTTGCCAGGCGTGGATTTGAGTGGTGGTGAAGCGGCGCGAGGCGACTTCGTCAGCCAAACGCTGTAGCACTGCGGAATCACGCGGTGGGATCGGATGGATGCCGCCGACGGCAGCGGCCCCAACGGCAAAGGGGGCCGCAGCCCGCTCGCGAACCGGTTGGGCCGAGGGAGACTTTGGTTTTGCCGCCACCGACCCAGCCGATTGTTTGGGCTTGGCGGCATTTCGTGTCGCAGGGGCGGGGGACGACCTTGCCGCCGGCTTGCCTGAGGAGCGATGGCTTTGCTGCGAAGACTTTTTAGCCGGTTGATTCATCATTCACCAAAACAACGAGTTGATTTCAGACGTGAAATAGCTCAGTGAAACAGGTTTTGCCAGCTCAACTGTTCCCTTTTCACGTTTTTTCTCGCTCCGGAGCTTGAGAATTGTTTGACGCTTCGCCCCTGCGTCTGAGATAATAGAGCAAACCAACTCATCTCAGGCCACATCGATTTCAACGGTGTGCATCGCATCTCACGGGTAAATTGAATGATTCATCGCGCGACAACCTATATCGACTCGTCGCATCCGCACTCCCATGAACGCCTTGTCGCCTTGTTTTTGGCGATTTTGGTGGCGGCGATGGGCTACTTTGGGGTGCAAGTCCATGGGCAAGAAGCAAAGTTCGATACGATCCCCATGAACGATGCTTTCAAGAAAGAGTCGACAGTCAAGCGGATGGAACGCGCAGCCGGCTCTTTTGCCAGCCACCGTGGCGACATCAACGCATTCGCGGAAAAACGGGTGGCCGAGGTGTATTTCAGGACCTATCTGCCTGCCAAGATGACTCAGCCCGATGCGTTAGAGGAAGTCTCGCAAAGCGTTCAAGAGATGATGGGATACCTCAGCCGTGCGCAGCGAGGCGGGGCCCCAGCGGGGACCGAAATCTTGAAGTGGGTATATTTGGGGATGAAACCGATTGCGGAGGGTAATTACTCTCCGATTGCTCGTATCAACGCGACGCTGGTATTGGGCCGATTGGACATGAATCCCGCGGATCTGCTGAAGCAACAGCCCCCTGTGCCGCTGTCGTCCTCGCTTCCGATTCTGATCAACTTGTACGAGGACGAGAACAACGCCGAAGGGATTCGCGCGGCCGCTTTGCATGGAATTCGTCGCTATGTGACCTACGGTTTTTCTAGGCTCAACGATAATCAACGGACCAAGATCACCCAACTAATGACCGAGCTTCTCGACGCTCCGGCTCCGCCGAATCGCAGTGAACAAGCCCATGCGTTTCTACAGCGTTACGCGGTCGACATTCTCGATTATGCCCGCACGAGTGCGTCTCCGGACTTGGCAAAAAAGCTGGTCAGCATCAGTACGGATCAGAGCCGCCCCAACATGATCGCGGTCTATTCTGCTGCTCGTGCAGGAAAGATGAAGGAGTTAAAGGGCCAAGTCGCTTCGCCCAGCGACGTGCTTGAGAGCTGGTCGGCACGTGTTTGGTTAGCACTTCAAGACGAAGTCAAACGACTCAAATCGCTCGAACGCCCTCGGCAAGCTGCGATCCAACCCTCCACGCCTGATTCGCATCTGCGGCTCACCGACGAACCGCCCAAACCGAGCGGGGGACGAATGGGGATGGGAATGGACGGTATGGACGGAATGGAAGGATCGGACCGTGGAATGATGGCCTCAGGAGGCATGGAAAGCGACATGGGGATGGACATGAGCATGGATTCAAGCTACGGGATGGAAAGCGATATGGGCATGGAAATGATGGAAGGATACGGAATGGGAATGTCCATGGCGCCCGTTGCAATTCCGCAGAAACCCGAGGTGGTTGCATCCCGTAAACGACTGCTGCACATCATCCAACAATTGCACGTCGGTGCGAGCGGAGCCCCAAGCTTAGGCATCCCTAAAACGCCTGCTGGACTGCTAGCATCGGTCGACGCCAAAGACAAAGTGATTGTCGAAGAATGGCTGGCGGCCATGCAGGTCGTTGTCGAAGCCTTAAACGACCAATCCAAGTCGGATGAACCGCTGTTTATCGAAGGATTGACGGTACAAATCGACGTCTTGAAAGACATGGCTGGCCCTACCGCGATTGAAATCGAGCGAGCGAAAGCCAAAGAAATGGAGTTGGCCGGCATCGCAGTGGATGCCGACGCGACCGCGATCGATCCCCCACGGGACGCGGCGGAAAACATCGCAAAACCCGCCGCAATTGATGCGGCGGCAGTCGCTGCGCCGGCGCCCCCAGCGGCTCCGGCAGAGCCAGCTGCTGCTGCGGCAGAGCCAGCTGCTGCTGCGGACATGCTGCCATCGCTGGATGACCTGCAATAGCGGCTGCGGGTTCAGCAGGGCCCGAAAATGCAATCGCTCTCGAGCCATGCGGGGATTGCCAACGCTGCGTTATTTGCTGTGTTTATTAACGTGGGGCAACCGCAGCGACCGTCGGAACTCGAGAGCCATTTCTTGCACGTCTGGCGCGATCTCAACGCCACTTCGTTGGTTAGCGGTACGGCGAAGGCGTCCGGTAGCTGCGTGGAAAAACGTTCGATTTCGACCAGGCGGGCTGCGCCGCACCGCTACAAATGCCCCCGTTCAGTAACATACTAGACGGCGTTGGGCGCGAGCCGAACGATGATGGCGAGCAAAATCAGCAGTCTCGGAAGTTGGTGGAGAGGTGGCAGAAAAGAAAGCTGCCGCGTCCAAAAATCACCACGCCATCAAAGCTTGAGCGGTCCAGGCCCCTCGCCGCCCCGCTCCCCTCAACCCGCTCGTTTGAAGGAAAGCCGGATTGTTCAGCAGCCGGATTGTTCAGCACTGATCACGACTGAGCATTGGGTCGCGTTTACTGGCTAGCGATTGCACCATCGATAGCGATGGTGTCGCTGAAATCGTAGGGGTGGAACGATCGGCCGATCTGGGTCGCGAGCATGCCCAGATACAGTTTGCGAAAGCGAGATTCGGTGGTTTCGCTGGTGTATTGTCCTGCGGTGGTTGGATAGGTGTACTCGTCCAAATCACGACGATAAAGCACCTCGCCGGTGGCGACATCCATCACAACCACACTGGCGTCAGACCGACCGCGGTACAGCGTGGCTCCATCGCGAAGCCGCAGATTCCGCAGTTCGATCCCGATCACTTTGTCGGCTTTGACCCCTTTGCCGATCGCCGCAAAGTCAACTTTATCCCAACCGTTACTGTCTCGCCAATCGGCGATTTCATCTTCGCGGACCAGACGAACATCGGACAGCTCTCGCGTCAAAATCTCGCCGACATAACGGCTCAAAAGACGAGCCGAAATGTTATCGGAATACTCGCTATTGTCCGCGAGTGTAACGATGGCAAGCCGGCATTTTTGGAGTTTTTTCGCATCCTTGTAGTCCGCTGGGACTTTATCCGCACCGACGGCATGGATGAAGTTGGACATCAACCCCAAGCACCCGGTTTGCGTCACCAACAGCATCAAAAGCAGCAGCCCCAGACCGGAAACGGTGGCTGCAGAACGGGCGAATCTGGGTTTAGTCATTTTTAGCGAATCCTTTCGCATCACCGAACCGATGCCCCCGGCTACGCCAGGCAGGGCAAACAACGCGATTCATATTAAAGCAAACAGTGTCAAAATCAGTGCATACGCTTTTTCACCGACTTATCGCCACACCGATTTTTTAATTCTGAAACGATCGCTGGATTCTGCCAGCTCGACCGCCGATAGCAATCAGATCACTCATCCGCGTGCGGAGCGAGACAGAAAGTCATTGATTGAGCCGAAACAGCCAATCAAGCAGCGTGATCAAGGTGATTCCCAACGCGGCGATTCCCGCCGGTTTTTGATAACGCATGAGATCCAGATTGGGATTTACAAAGCACGCCGCCGACACCACTACGACGAAACAGGCCACAATCGCGAGTAAGAATCCGCCCACATTCACTTGGACACTTTGCCACCAATGCCCTTGGGTAAAGTGGGCCCAAGAGGTGGTCATCCCGCATGCCGGACAGCGAATTCCAAAGAGAATTCGGGACGAGCAAGGGGGAAGACCGAGCTGTTGATGCGTTCCAAGCCCCTGTTCACTCGGATGAAGTTGACTTGCTGTCATTAACAAGCAAAGCGGAACGATCCCGACCAACAGTGTAAATCCCCGTAATAGCCCACGTTTTACCAGCAAAACCAGCTCCAAGACTGCAGATCCACGCCAAGTAGCGTGTTAACTGAAAGAGAAAATGAAAAGAATTTTCACGAAACGTTCAACAGCCGTTGACGCAAAACGAAATCGCACGTAAATTCTCCGCCTTCCACCTGGGCGAATATCCGCTCCGGGACAAGAGTGTTCTAGCGTGCTTGGCTTAGCGAAACAACAGCCAGGCATGACGACAACAAAACAACATCCCTTACCCTATTTTTCGACGGACTTGCGATCGTGTCAGCCGGTGCTAGTGAGGTTATCCGAATTCGTATGGAAGCATACGATCACTCTGTGCTGGACATTAGCGCACAGGAAATCGTCGATACGGTAAAGCGTACACACAGCGAAGTACATGGACCGATTCCATTGCCGACTCGCATTGAGCGATACACGGTATTGTCGGGCCCTTTCGTAAACAAGAAATCTCGTCAACAATACGAGATCCGGACGCACAAGCGTCTCATTGACATTGTCCAGGCGACCGCCAAGACGATCGAAGCACTAAACAAATTAAGCCTTCCGGCCGGTGTTGATATCAAAATCAAGGCATCAGCACGCTAAAGCCGACTGGTCAATCGCCGAGCGGAACTGCCTGTTGTCCAAAACAAGGGCAGCTCTTCCGAAACCCTCTAGCGTTTCGTTGGTTGTTCCCCGGCAAAATTTGCACTCAGTTTTAAGAAGCAACGGTTTCCGAAATGAACGGAAGTCGAGTCGATAACCACAGCGTCTTGCCTCGCACTTAAGCTGCGACGCATCTCAGGCTTTGCAGGTTCGTCTCGACGATCTTGGGTTCCAAAACACGAACGACGGACGTCCCGCGGAATGACGGGGCGAGATGAAAGATATGTCACCATCAATTCTCGGCAGAAAGGTCGGGATGACTCAGGTCTTCCTGGAAGACGGCACGTCGGTACCGGTAACGGTTATCCAGGCGGGTCCTTGCCATGTCCTGCAACTTCGCAACGAAGAGCGTGACGGTTACCGAGCAGTTCAATTGGGATTCGAAGACAAGCCACGCCGCCTGGCGATCCGCAGTGAGCGGGGCCATGTCGCTAAGCTGGACAGCAAGCGAAGCAAGAGTCGCGCCGCCGCTGGCGTTGAAGCGACTGCCAAGGCTGGATGTGAGCCGCAACGATACATCCGCGAATTCCGAGGCGAAAGCGACCTCGAAGTTGGTGCAACCGTGACGGTTGACCAGTTCGCCGAAGTCAAAAAAGTCGACGTTACCGGCACCAGCAAAGGCCGCGGTTACTCGGGTGTCATGAAACGACACAACTTTGCAGGTCAACGAGCGTCGCACGGTGTCAAGAAGTGTCACCGTTACGCGGGTAGCACGGGCTGTTCCGCAGCACCGAGCCGCGTCTTCAAGGGCCTCGCAATGGCGGGTCAATACGGCAACACAAAGACGACTGTACGAAACCTGGAACTGGTCCGCATCGACGCCGAGAACAACTTGTTGCTCGTCCGTGGTGCTGTTCCTGGCCCTAATGGTGGTTTCGTTTCGGTCCGCCAAACTAACAAGGTGGGTTAAAGCATCCGATGGCATCTCTAACCATTTACAATGCTACCGGCAGCGAAGTCGGTCAGTACGATATCGATACCGAAACAATCGCCAACCGCGTCAACAAGCAGTTGTTGCACGATGTGGTTGTGATGTACCAGGCCAACAAACGCCAAGGTTCACACAACACTCGTACTCGCGGCCAAGTGAGCGGCACGACCAAGAAAATGTACCGCCAAAAGGGTACGGGCAACGCTCGTGCCGGCAGCAAGCGAACCAACGTTCGCCGCGGCGGTGGTGTTGCACGAACGGTCAAGCCTCGCGATTACAGCTACCGTCTGCCCAAAAAGGCAGTGCGATTGGCAACTCGCATGGCAATCCGCTCGAAGATTGACGACGGCGAAGTGCTGGTAATTGACAACCTGGGCTTCGAGAAGCCAAAAACCAAAGAAATGGCCACGATCTTGAAGGCACTGGGTCTTGAAGGCTCGAGCACTTTGGTTGCTACCGCCGACCAAGACATGGTTGTTTACAAGAGCGGCCGCAACATCCAAGGTGTGAGCGTCCACCCGGTTCGCGACCTAAATGCGTTGGAAATCTTGCGTCCCAAGCGGATGCTGGTGACCAAAGACGCGATGGACAAGATCAAAGACGGAACATTCGCTGGCACGCAAGCCAGTGCCGAGTAGAGCGAAAGCTCTTCCGCACGCGATCGATCCGATGGGAACAACAACGGATCGACCAGTCGCAACTGCAGAACAAACAACGTATTAGCCGAGCGAAGAAACCATGGCACACATCACACCACCCGCACCCACAAGTCCGATCGAGCTAGAACCTCACCAGGTTCTGCTACGCCCGCTCGTGACCGAAAAAGGGGTTCACCGGGCAAGCCGAAACAACCAATACGCATTCCAAATTCACCGCGACGCTACCAAGCTGGACGTGAAAAAGGCTGTCGAAACTCTCTTCAACGTTAAGGTTGAAAAGGTTCGCACGCAGACGCGGAAGGGCAAAACACGACGCTATCGTTTCCGAGCCGGCCGCACTGCGGACTGGAAGAAGGCGATTGTCAAGCTGGGCGAAGATCACCGCATCGACTTCTTCTAGCACACACCACGGCAGCATCATCGCTGCTGTATCGAACATAACTGACCACTGCAAACTGTTAACTGCTGACTGAATCATCATGGGAATCCGAGTCTACAAACCGACAAGTGCTGGACGCCGAAACGCGTCAGTAAGCGACTTTGCCGATTTGACTCCTGGTGCCAAGCCAGAGCGTAATTTGCTTCGACCGAAGCGAAAAACGGGCGGCCGCAACAACCAGGGGAAGATCACAGCACGTCACCGCGGTGGCGGTCACAAGCAAAAGTACCGCGTCATTGACTTTCGCCGTGCGAAAGATGGCATGCCTGCGGTCGTTGACTCGGTCCAATATGACCCCAATCGTTCGGCGCGTATCGCATTGCTGAAATACGCTGACGGCGAAAAGAGTTATGTTGTCGCACCTGCTGGCCTAAAAGCTGGCGACACTGTACACAATGGCCCTGAAGCCGCGCCCGTCGTTGGGAACTGCCTGCCTCTGAAGTTTATCCCACTGGGAACTTCGGTTTGCTGCATCGAATTGCGTGCCGGTCGCGGAGCAACGCTTTGCCGATCCGCGGGAACGCAAGCGACGCTGATGGCACGCGAAGCGGATTGGGCTCAAATTTCATTGCCAAGCGGTGAAATCCGTCGTATTCCAAGTGTTTGCCGAGCGACCATTGGTCAGGTTGGCAACAGTGACCACATGAACGTGCGACTTGGTAAAGCAGGTCGTTCACGATGGCTCGGACGTCGCCCGCATGTTCGCGGTACTGCGATGAACCCGATCGACCATCCGCACGGCGGTGGTGAAGGCCGAACCAAGGGTGGTCGTCACCCAGTAAGCCCTCAAGGCAAGAGTGCCAAGGGTGGAGCGACTCGCCAGAAACGCAAACCAAGCAACAGCTCGATCGTACGTCGACGCAAGAGTCGTCGTTATGGCCAGTTGAAGCTACACAAGTAAGACATTCACCAGGAACACTTTCCTCTGGGTTCAAAGCACTGTTGGTTTGAACCTGGCATTTTGAAATTGATTGATTTATGAGCCGCAGCAGCAAAAAAGGCCCGTTCGTCGACCCGAAGTTGTTCTTCAAGGTCCAAAAGCAACTCGAAGGTGCACGTGCCGAACCAATCAAGACTTGGGCTCGTGCTTGCACGATCGTGCCTGAGTTCGTGAACATCACGTTCATGGTTCACGATGGCCGCAAGCATGTGAAGGTGCTTGTTTCCGAAGACATGGTTGGACACAAGTTAGGCGAATTTGCTCCGACGCGAACCTTCAAGGGTCACGGCGGCAAGGGCGGCAAAAAGTAACACGTTGGTGTAACCGAACACGAGATAAGTTATGGCAAGTTTCACAGCACATTACCGGAACGCGAGAATCAGCGCACAGAAAGTGCGTCTTCTGGCGAACTTGGTCCGAGGCATGTACGCCGACGAAGCACTCGACACACTGAAGTTCCAACCCCAACGTGGGGCACGGATGCTTGAGAAGTGCATCAAAAGTGCAATCGGCAATGCACAAGATCCCGACCAGAACGACGGCCGCAGCCATCGGATCGAAGAATTGGTGCTGACAGACGTCCGCATCGACGGCGGTCCTATGCTCAAACGCATTCGGCCTCGTGCTCGCGGCACCGCGTTCATGATCAAGAAGCGAAGCAGCCACATTCACGTTGGCTTGACGCCGATTGACGAAGTTTAACCCGACCAAATTTGACGAATCGATTGCTTCGCCCAGCGACAGCAGCGGCGAAATCATACCAATCCCGTTAGAAAGAACACACGAGTCCTAAGTTATGGGTCAAAAAGTCAACCCGATTGCGTTTCGACTAGGCGTAACCCGCGGCTGGAATAGTCGTTGGTATGCGTCGAAGCAGGACTTTGCGGACCTGTTGGTGGAAGATCGCAAGTTGCGAGAATTCATCACCAAGCATCCCAAAAAGACACAATACAAGAACGCGGGGATCGATCGCATTGAGATCGAGCGAACGCGAGACGAAGTTCGAGTGATGTTGTACGTCGCACGACCAGGTTTGATCATTGGCAAGAAGGGTCAAGAAATTGAGATCCTGCAAGCTGAGCTGCAAAACTTGATCGGACGCCGGATCAACTTGAAGGTCGAAGAAGTCGGTCGCCCCGAGCTGCAAGCTCAATTGGTGGCCGAAGACATCGCACAACAGCTGGCCAAACGATCAAGTTTTCGTCGTACGATGAAGCGATCGCTTGAACAGACGATGGATGCCGGAGCCAAGGGGATCAAGATCCAATTGGCAGGCCGGCTTGGTGGAGCTGAAATGGCTCGCCGCGAGAAACAAATTGCGGGTTCGATTCCGTTGAGCACCCTGCAAGCAAAAATTGACTACGGAACGACTGAAGCGATGACGCCACAGGGGCACATCGGGATTCAGGTTTGGATTAATCAAGGTACTTACGGAGACGAATCCGATGGCGCTGATGCCCAAGCGGGTCAAGCATCGAAAAAGCCAAAGAGGTCGCATAAAAGGTAACGCGACGCGCGGCAACACAGTCGTCTTCGGTGACTACGGCATCCAATCGCTAGATGCGGGTTGGATCCGGGCCACGACGATTGAAGCCGGTCGTATCGCTGCCCAGCAATACGTCCGCGGCGAAGGAAAGCTTTACATCCGAATCTTCCCAACCAAGTCAGTGACCCGCACTCCGCTGGAGACTCGGATGGGTAAAGGTAAGGGAGAGCCAGACTTCTGGGCCGCGGTCGTGAAGCCGGGAACCATTTTATACGAACTCAGTGGTGTAACCGAACAACAAGCCAAGGTTTGTTTCGCTCGTTTGGCGAGCAAACTGCCGGTCAAAGTTCGGTTTGTCGAACGACGCACTGCTTAATGTGAGTCAGAGGCGGCGGCCAGATCGATGGTCGCCGCAAAGAGTTCGCTAACACCTAAGACATTTCAAAGCTATGACAAAGACAACCGAACTTCGCGAGATGAGCGACGATCAGCTGGAAGCAACAGCAAAAGAAGCGGGTGAGACCCTGTTTCGTTTGCGGTTCCAGTCGCAATCGGAACGCCTCAACACTCCTAGCGAAATCAGAAAAAACCGCCGCACGATCGCACGGATCAAAACGATCCAAACCGAACGTGCCAAGGCGAACACAACTAACTCCTAATTTCCCGTCTGCAAGCGGGTACTAAAGACCTATGCCAAAGCGCGTCGTTTCCGGAACCGTGACCAGCGACAAGATGAGCAAGACTCGTCGTGTCGAGATCAACCGTGTCGTCAAACACCCTAAGTACAAGAAGTATGTTCGCAGTCGGACGATTTGTTACGTCCACGACGAGAACAACGAATCGGGTGCTGGCGATCGTGTTGAGATCATCGAAGCCGAACCACTCAGCAAGCTGAAGCGATGGCGTTTAGTACGCGTGCTTGAAAAGAGCACAGACGTCGACTTGGCGGCACTACGTGCAGCTCGCAAGGCGTCGGCCGAAGCGGAAGCCATGGAAGCGACTCACGCAGGTGAGCCGGACAAGGCGTAATGCTTTGGGTTGGAGCGATCCCCAAAAGGATCCGCTTGAATTCAGGCAAGCGGCAACAATGCCGTTAAATCCCCATACAATTTTCGTTTAGTAGCGGAATGGCCTCGGGCCACGATAGATCATGATCCAACAAGAATCCCGTCTCGAAGTTGCCGACAACACCGGTGCTCGACAAGTGATGTGCATCAAAGTACTCGGAGGCACACGCCGCCGTTTCGCTGGTGTCGGTGATGTGATTATCTGCAGCGTCAAAAGCGTGATTCCTGGCAGCGAAGTCAAGAAAAAGGCGATTGTACGTGCGGTAATCGTTCGTACCAAAACGCCAACGCGTCGACCCGACGGCAGCTACATCAAATTCGACACCAATGCAGTCGTGTTGATTGACAAAGACAAGGCGCCTCGCGGAACACGTATTTTCGGTGCGGTGGCCCGCGAACTTCGCGATCGAAGCTTCATGAAGATTGTTAGTTTGGCAAACGAAGTGGTTTAACAAAGGGAAAGTCGCCAGATTCGGGGCTCAGAAGTCCTTCGGAGTCTTGGCTTTCTAGAAAACCACGGTAGATTAAGCAATCCAAATTTTTAACCCAGTACAGATTAGCCATGTTTTTCCGCGTTGATGATGAAGTCCAGGTGACGGCGGGTGCCGACAAAGGGCACAAAGGAAAGATCCTGAAGATCGATCGTAAAGAAAATAAGGTTGTTGTCGAAGGTGCTGGCCGAGTTTGGAAGCACGTTCGCCGCAGCCAGAAGAATCCACAAGGTGGGCGTCTAAACAAAGAGATGCCGATCTCGGCAAGCAACGTGATGTTGATTGACCCAACCACCGGCACCCCCACCCGTGTTGGCGTTCGCTACTTGGCAGACGGCAGCAAAGAGCGTTACGCCAAAAAGAGTGGTGCAGCGTTGGGCAAAGTGGCTCCCGCACGAGCACAATACGCTAGTAAGTAGTGTTCGTCGCACCGCAGATCGTTCGAAGTCGCCCTGTGCGGCGGCTTTAAAGCAAACAATACAACCGTTCAACACATTAGATGTAGCTGAGCCAAAATGGCTGATTCCAAACCACGAATGCAAGTTCGCTATGAAGAGACCGTACGCCAAGCGTTGGTCGAAAAACATAGCTACGCGAACCCACACCAAGTTCCACGAATCGAAAAGATCACGTTGAACATGGGTGTCGGAGCGGCAACCGGCGACAAGAAGGTGCTCGATTTGGCAATCGAAGCCATGACGGAGATCGCAGGCCAAAAGCCTGTGCTCACGCTGGCTCGCAAGTCCATCGCGGGGTTCCGTTTGCGTGAAGGCATGCCGATCGGATGCATGGTCACTTTGCGTCGCCAACGGATGTACGAATTTCTAGATCGTTTGATCTCGATCGTGTTGCCACGAGTTCGTGACTTTCGCGGAATCAACCGCAACGCGTTCGACGGCCGTGGAAACTACACGCTTGGTTTGAGCGAGCAGTTGGTGTTCTCGGAGTTGAACCCTGACAAGTTCACTCGTCCGCAAGGGATGAACATCACGATCGTTACTTCGGCACGTACGAACGACGAAGCCCGTGACCTATTGGCCGAGTTCGGAATGCCGTTCAAGGCCGAGAAGAAGAAATCGACAGACGCGGCCTAGAGTCACGCTTCGACGAGTTGGACCCAGCCGACCTAATATTACGAATCAAAACAAAGACCCTGAATTAATCAACGGAACCAGCGCCCGTGGCAAGTAAATCGAAAATCGCGAAGGCCGCCCGAAAGCCAAAATTTAGCACTCGACAAGAGAATCGCTGCAAATTTTGCGGCCGACCTCGATCGGTGTATCGCAAGTTTGGTTTGTGCAGAATCTGTTTTCGCGAAAACGCCAACATTGGGTTGATCCCAGGCGTTCGCAAGGCCAGTTGGTAATTCAAAGGGGAGAACACGAACTATGATGACAGACCCAATTGCCGACATGCTGACACGAATTCGCAACGCAGTACGCGTTGAGAAGCCGTATGTGGACATTCCTACGAGCCGCGTAAAGCGTGGTATCGCAGACGTCCTGAAACGCGAAGGATTCATCTGGGATTGGAAGGAAGTCGACGAAGAAAATCCTTCGCCAACCCTTCGCCTAGAACTGAAGTACGGCCCGAACGGTGAACGCGTGATCCAATCGATCAAGCGAATCAGCAAACCAGGTCGCCGGCTTTACAGCCACAGCAAAGAATTGCGTCCGGTACTCGGAGGGATGGGCATCAGCATCATCAGTTCCAGTAAAGGCGTAATCAGCGATCGTGAAGCTCGTCGCGACAAGGTCGGCGGCGAAGTGCTTTGCGAAGTATCCTAACATCGCATTCCGATACCCGCGTGATGCGATCATCCCGGGCCGGACGCGAAGTTAATCCAACCAACCATTTGTGCAGTCAAACGGTGTTGATCTCGTTGCAGACAATACCGCAGATAACGAAGACATAACCATGAGCCGTATCGGAAAAAAGCCGGTTGAAATCGTCAGTGGCGCGAAAGTAGCTGTTAACGGCAACGTCATCGAAGTAGAAGGCCCCAAGGGCAAGTTGACGTTCGAGCATCGCGACGAAGTGACCGTGACCGTAAACGAAGACGCAAAAGAAGTGGTTGTCACCCGTGACAACGACGAGCGGACTTCTCGCGAATTGCACGGATTAACCCGGGCAATCGTCAGGAACATGATCGAGGGCGTGACCAAAGGTTACGAAAAGAAACTCGAGATTGTCGGCGTCGGTTATCTGGCTGCAATCAAAGGCGATGTGCTGCAGTTGCGAGTCGGTTACGCGAACGAACTGCAGCGTAAGATCCCCAGCGATCTGCAAGTAACCTGCCCTGACCAAACGCATATCGTTGTCCAGGGTTGTGACAAGCAAAGCGTCGGCCAATTTGCTGCCGAAGTGCGAGCATGCCGTACACCGGAACCTTACAAGGGCAAGGGTGTGCGATACCAAGGCGAGTACGTCAAGATCAAGCCTGGTAAGTCGGCTACGAAGTAGTCAAACGGCGTCAAACATAAAACTAGGCATAGAGCTAGCGAATAGAACGATGGACAAGAACAAGAAGCTTCAAAAGAAACGTTTACGTCGACGTCATCACGTCCGCAACAAATTGCGTGGCAGTGCTGACCACCCCCGACTTTGCGTTCAACGATCACTCAAGCATTTCAGTTGCCAATTGGTCGACGACGAAGCAGGTAAGACAATTGTCAGTGCGAGCACCCGCGACAAAACCGTTCGCGATAGTGTCAGCAATGGCGGAAACAGTGATGCCGCTGCGATGATCGGCAAATTGATTGCCGAACGCGCTACGTCGGCCGGCGTTACAGCGGTCAAACTCGATCGCGGTCACAACAAGTACCACGGACGTGTGAAAGCATTTGCTGCTGCCGCTCGTGAAGCTGGACTGCAGTTCTAAAGTTTGATCTGAGTAGATAAAGAATCATTTCCTGAGGACAGAACGATTAGTAACGGACCACGAAACAAGCGTAATTCGGGCGAAGAGAATCATCTCGGTGATTTGCTGGATCGCGTCGTCAAGATCAAGCGTTGTGCTGCCGTTGTTAAAGGTGGTCGACGTTTCAGTTTTGCGGCGATGGTTGTTGTCGGCGACGGCAAAGGCAAAGTCGGCTGGGGCTACGGCAAAGCCAACGAAGTTCCACCGAGCGTCCAAAAAGCACAAAAACAAGCTAGTAACAGCTTGATCGAAGTTCCGCTTGTCGAAGGAAGTATCCCTCATCAAGTTTGGGGCCAATTCGGTGCGGCGAAGGTGTTGTTGATCCCCGCCGGAGCAGGTACCGGTATCATCGCGGGTCAAGCCGTGCGTGCGGTTTGCGAAGCCTCGGGCATCCACGATATTTTGACAAAGTCGTACGGAACCAATAATCCAGTCACCTTGGTCAAAGCGACCATCGATGCACTTTCCAAGCTACGTACTCGCGAGCAAATCGCTGCTCTGCGAGGCGTGGAACTCGACGAATTGACCGTATAAAACGGTCTCACAAATCGCCGACTATCTAGACAACGATCACCATAAGAAATTGATTCAGATTTCGTCATGAACCTTAACGACGTGCACCGCGGGATAACCAAGCACCGCAACCGAAAACGAATTGGTCGTGGACCTGGTAGCGGTACCGGCAAAACATCCGGCCGTGGCCACAAGGGACACAAGAGCCGCAGCGGTTATAGCCGTAAGCCTAACTTCCAGGGCGGTGCAATGCCAATGTTCCGTCGCATTCCAAAGCGTGGTTTCAACAACCGCTTTGCGACGTCGGTATTCGCTGTCAATGTCGGCCGCTTGAACGAGGCGTTCGAAGATGGTGCGGAAGTCACGCTGAAGTTGTTGGCTGAAAAGGACCTTGCCAAGGGCACCTTTGACGAAGTCAAGATCCTCGGTGACGGCGAATTGACCAAGAAATTAACGGTCTCGGCTCACCGCTTCAGTAAATCGGCCGAAGAGAAGATCACCGCTGCCGGTGGTACGATTAACAAGTTGGTTGCCAAGCGTGCTCCGGAAGAACGCGTCGCGGACTTGAAGAAGCAAGCGGCCGCGAAAGCGTAACCTGTTGCCAGGAACCGTAATTAGAAACTAGAGAAAAAGGGTGGATGCGTGCATTCACCCTTTTTTTCATGGACGACCACTCACTTCCCTATCGCTCGAAATCCGCATAAACGGTAGACTCCGCCGATAGTGGTTTGTGAACCGCGTTTCGTTCACACCGTGGGGTGGCCTTTTTGTGAAAAGGTTGCCATTAGGATTTAGGCAGGCTTGTATGCAAAGACCTGTCCCACACTCTGAGATTGCCTAGACGTATGTTTGAGAAACTACGAATCATTTTTTCGATTCCTGAGCTTCGCAAGAAGGTTCTGCTGACGATTGGTCTGTTGGCGGTGTATCGAATCGGGTTCCACATTCCATTGCCGATGATCGCGACCAATATGGGCGATGCGGC